>NZ_JBFBAZ010000157.1:0-16826 GCF_040682475.1 Hamadaea sp. NPDC051192 | reverse complement strand
GACCACGATCAGCAGAGCGCGTCTCATGTGAGAGGGAAACCGCTCCCCGGGGCGAGGTTCCTCAACACGTCGTGAGCATCTCCCCGAGCGCCGTCGCCTCCGGCGACGTCACGCTCAGCGCGTACCGGCTCTTGGCGGTGACGTAGCGCCGCGCGTAATCGCACCAGGCCTCCCGGCGCGAAGGTTTCCAGTGGTCGGGCGTCTGGCTGCGCTTGTCCTGGTTGGCCGTCTTGTCGGCGGCGAGCAGGTTGTCGACGTCGTTGGCGAACGCGCGCCGCCGGTCGAGCGACCAGGACCACGCCCCGGCCCGCCACGCCGCGGCGACCGCCACCACGTGGTCGATCTCGATCTCGGACGCGCGGCTGCGGTCATACGGCAGCGTCTTGCCCGTGTACGGGTCGTGCAGCGCCCCGGACAGGACCACGCACGGGTTGCCCGTGCCGAGCCGCGCGCCGGTCAGGTCGCGGCGCAGCACGTCGTCCCGAGTGTCGCAGCCGTTGCGGCCGCCGGGGGCGTCGGTGTCGTCGGTCCACAGCGGATCGCCGAACGACGCGCGCGTGTAGCTGTCCCAATGGGACTGGGCGGCCTGCGGCAGCTTGGCCAGCAGGGCGAGCGCCGTGTCCTTGCCCGCGACTCCACCTGACGGAGCCGACGCCGCAGCCGAGGGAGCGGCCGTCGCGGTGGATGGGGACGGTTCGTCGTCCAGCTGGCCCTGATCCCACCACCAGGCGACCGCCGCTGCGACGAGCAGCAGCAGGACCAGCGTGAGCAGCTCCCCCCGATAGCGCTTCATCAACCATCACCATAAGGTGTCGTAGTGAAGTCGGAGCGGCTGATCGCGCTGCTGTTCACGCTGCAGGCGCGCCGGAGCGCCACCGCCGGTCAGCTGGCCGCGATCCTCGAGGTCTCCGAGCGCACCATCCTGCGGGACGTGGCGGCGTTGCAGGCCGCCGGGGTGCCGCTCTACTCCGAACCCGGCCGCGGTGGCGGCATCCGGCTGCTCGACGGATGGCGTACGCGGCTGGACGGGCTGACCGGGCCGGAGGCGGCCGCCCTGTTCGTCAGCGGTGTCCCGGCTGCGCTGGCCGATCTCGGGCTGGCCGGCGCGGCGACCAGTGCCCAGGCCAAGCTGCTGGCGACGCTGCCGGCCGGCGCCCGCGACCGCGCCCAGGAGCTGGGCGAGCGGTTCCACCTGGACGCGCCCGGCTGGTTCCACCGCGACGAGCCGCTGCCCCACCTCGCCGACGTCGCGGCCGCCGTCTTCGACCGGCGACGGCTGCGGATCAGCTACGAACGCGGTCGGCAGACCGTCCAGCGGACCGTCGACCCGCTCGGGCTCGTCCTCAAGGCCGGGGTCTGGTACGCCGTAGCCGCCGTGGCCACCGACCGCGGTGCCGGCGGTGATGCCGACGGCGACCTGCGCACGTACCGGGTGGCCCGGATCCGCTCCGTCGACCGGACGGGCGAGCGGTTCGAACGGCCGGCCGGCTTCGTGCTCGCCGAGTACTGGGCGACGGCCGCCGCCGAGTTCGACCGCAGCATCCTGCACGCCACGATCCGCGTACGCCTGCCCGCCCGGGTGCTGCCGGACCTGGCCCGCCACCTCGGCCGGAACACCGTCGAGGAACTGGGCCAGGTCGGTCCGCCCGACGCCGACGGCTGGGTCGAGGCCGAGTTGCTCGTCGAGACGCTGCACATCGCGCAGCATCAGCTGATCGCGCTGGCCCCGGACGTCGAAGTCCTCGACCCGCCGCAGTTGCGGGCGGCCCTGGCCGAGACCGGCCGGCGACTGGCCGCCCGCAACTCAGCACACCCGGACGGCGGCTAACGCCACTGGGCGTCGTCGATCACACCCTGGTTCTCCAGGTTGTTGGCGGCGGCGTACGCCCAGAAGTCGGGCCGGGTGCCGTCGTTGTCCACGATGGCGTACTCCTTGGCCAGCTGCCCGCTGCTCAGCGTCTGCCCGCCGAACCGGGCGGCGTCGGGGTCGGCGGCCAGTGCGGCGATACCCCGGCCCAGATAGTCCGGCGACTCCGACAGCGAGAAGTGCGGGTTGTCCGGACCGGCCGCGTCGCGCCAGGTGGCCTCGGTGACGCCGAAGTGGTCCAGCATGGCCTCCGACCGCAGGAATCCCGGCGTCACCCCGACCGCCACGCAGCCGACCTTCGCCAGTTCCTCGCCCTGCGCCATCGCGATCCGGTTGATCGACGCCTTCACCAGGTCGTAGAAGAACTCGCCCCGGTACGCCCGGTTGAACTCGGCCGTGCCGTCGGTGACCTCGACCAGCAGCCCGCCGGGCCGCTCACTGAGCAGCCCGAGCGCGTAATGGCTGGTGATGATGTGGCTACGCAGGCCGACGTCCAGCATGTGCAGGCCCTTGCCGAGATCGTGCTCCCACAGCGGCTTGTCCCATTCGGAGAACGGGTCGCCGCCCCAGATGTCGTTGACGAGCACGTCGAGCCGGCCCTGCTCCCGGCGTATCCGGGCGACGACCTCCGCGACCTGCTCGGGGACCAGATGGTCGGCCTCGACGGCGTACGCCGTGCCGCCCGCGCCGGTGATCAACTCGGCGGTCTCCTCGATCGTCTCCGGCCGGCCCATCTCCGACTGCCGAGCGCGGGTGGTCCGCCCGGTGGCGTACACGGTGGCGCCGGCCAGCCCGAGGTGCACGGCGATGGCCCGCCCGCAGCCGCGGGTCGCGCCCGCGACGAGCGCGACCCTGCCCTTCAAAGGGCGTTCCCATGAGGTGTTCATGCGAGTCAGCGTCCCTGGCAAACCGGACAGCCACCGTCAGGTTTGCCAGGGCCTTCCGCAGGGACTTCCGCAGGGACGTGAACTACCGCGGGGTTCAGGCGACCGGCGTCAGATCGCGTGGGGCCGTCTGCGCGACCGGCTGAGCCTTGCGACCGCGCCACACCCGCCACAGCATCCGCGGCGACATGAGCTGCTGCGGGCTGATCAGGAAGTTGACCGCCTTCAGGAAGGTCTGCCCGACGAACGGGTCGGCCTGCGCCGCGACGTGCACCTTCGACAGGTACGCGTTGAGCAGCTTGACCCGGGCGGTCCGCGTACCGGGGACGTGCGGGAACCGCAGATCCCCGGACACCGTGATGTCCCACGGAGTGTCCACGATGGCGGTCACTCCGGCGAAGTAGCGCCTGGTCAGCCCGGCGCGGCCGCTGCGCAGGCACTGGCCGAGCCACTGCGCCGCCATCGCGGCCGTCGTCATGCCCTGCCCGTACGCCGGGTTGAAGCAGCACAGCGAGTCGCCGAGGGCGAGGTAGCCCTCCGGGAGCCGGTCGCAGCGCTCGTAGCGGCGGCGGGCGCTGGGGCCGATGCGGAACCGGGTGGGTTCGGTCAACGGCTCCGCCGTGGCGAGCAGCCGCGACAGCTCCGGCCCGTCCAGGCGGGCGGCGTACGCCTCGAAGCCGGGGCCGTCCAGCGGCGGGATGTCGTCGTTGACCCCCATCAGCGTGACGATCCAGCGGTCGCCTTCGGCGGCGAGCGTACCGGTGCTCGTCGGGTTGGCCGGGTGGTGGCCGACGATGATCGCGGCGTAGTCCTGGGCGGCCGGGTCACGGCGGTACTCCCGGGTGACGTACACCAGGCCGGCCTTCACCGTGTCCTCCGGCGGGGCGGCGTACCCGTGCTCGGTCAGCCAGGCCGGGCCGCGGTTGCTGCGCCCGGTCGCGTCCACCACGACGTCGGCGTGCAGGATCTCGTCCTGGGTGCGTACGCCGGTGACGCGGCCGTCGGCGACGGTCAGCCCGTCGACGGCGACGCCGGCGCGGATCTCGACCTGGGGCAGGGCGGCGACCCGGCTGCGCACGTACGCCTCCAGCGTCGGCCGGCTCACGCACAGCGCGGTCATCTCCGACGGGGCGCGCAGCATCCGGTGGCCGTCGTTGTACCAGATCACGTCGGCGTGGGTGTCGGCGGTGACCGCGCCCCGGGCGACGATGTCGGCGGTGAAGCCGGGCAGCAGCTCGTCGAGGATCGCCCGGCCCTTGTCGAGCAGCCCGTGGGCGTGCCGGCTCTGCGGCACGCCCTTGCGATGGGCGGCCTGCAGCGGCATCTCGTCGCGGTCGAGGACCAGGACGTGGTCGAACGTGCCGGCGAGGACTCGCGCGGCCAGCAGGCCCGCGACGCTCCCGCCGACGACGATCGCGCGGCCCGTCGCCGGGGACGATTCGGTGGATTGGCCAGAGGGGTGCATGGTGAACTCCTGGAAGCGCTTGTGGCGTAACGGATTGGCGGAACGCTAGCCAGCCGGAACACATCCAGGGAAAGGAAAATGACGTCAGGTGATTGACAATGTGCGGTGCGCCACAGTGGACAGGCGGTTATCAATGCCAGCGAATCGGGCGTACCGCTGAGTGCCGTGACGCTTTCACGACATCGTCGCTCATCCCTGTGAAGGAGTCACCGATCCGTCGATCGGGTCACCCGACTCGAGGTACACCGTGACCCCGGCGGCCCGCGCGCGCACGGCTGCCGCGACCCGCTTGGTCAGGATCGGCGGCAACAGCCCGGCCGTCTCGTTGACCTCGTCGTCGACCCGGCAGAACCGGTAACCGCGCAGCTCCTCCGGCTGGAGCCGGATCGCGGCCACGTCGGCCTCGGTGAGCACGCCGCCGTCGAAGACGAACGCCATCAGGTCGACCGTGCGGCGGCCCCGGGGCGGCGACCAGTCGACGACCAGCAGCCGGCCCAGCGACCGGTCCAGGCTCAGCTCCTCGAGGACCTCGCGGTGCGCCCCGGCCAGCGGCGGCTCGTTGCGCTCGACGACCCCGCCCGGGATCTCCCAGTGGTCCTTGTAAGACGGCTCGACGATGAGCACCCGGCCGGACTCGTCGAAGAAGACCGCGCCCGACCCGAGGATCTTGTGCGGCAACGAGCGGTAGTGCTCCGCCGACGCGCGGCGTACCGGCAGCTGATGCTGGACTTCCCGGCCGTAGGCGACGAACCCGGCGCGGCGCAGGATCGGGCTCGACGTGCCGATCCGTGCCCTTGTCAGAGCGAACCTCGCCGCCAGGGTGGCGGCCTGAGCCAGCCGGACGGCCAGCAGCGCCCGGTACGCCCCACGCCCACGCGCGTCGGCCAGCACGCCGCCGCCCCAGAGCTTGGCGACGCCGTCGTCCATGGTGAGGCCGGCTGAGCCGACCGCGCGCCCGTCGATCCGCGCCAGATACCGGAAGATCGTCCGCTCCGCCCCGGCGGTGCCCATTTCGGCCGGCCCTTCGTCCTCACTCCCGGCTCGAGCGTTCAGGCCGGCAGCGACCTGCTGAGCGAGCTCGGCGGCCTCGCCGGCGGCGAACTCGGGCGACGGCAGCGGCTGGCCGAAGGCTTCCGCGGCCACCGCGTACGCTTCGGCGAGCTGCTCGGGCGTGTCCACCCGTTCGATCGTGACGTCGGCCGGGACGGGCAGCTCAGGCAGCCCCTCACTCAAGTCGTACGCGCAGATGTCGTGCTCGCCGACGATCTCGCTGCCAAGCCGGGTCAGCTCGTCGCCGAGGTGGGCGGGCGTCGTCAAGGGATGGACCACGAACACGACGGCGTCGCCGCCGTTGGCGCCGGTCAGCCGCAGCGCCTGGGTCACCAGGCGGGCCGGGTCGCCGCCGTCGGCCCGCTGCACGGTGCCCTTGCCCTCATGGACCACCACGGTCACGTCGTCGCTGGTCGCGACGGTCGCGTCGTACGGCGTCCACACCCAGGCCGCCGCGGCGGCGAGGACCTCGTCGCGCAGCTCGTGTTCTCCCATGAGCGTGCATGCTGCCACAGCGGACGGTCATCTGGTGGCATCGCCGATCTTTCGCCGTATCCGGTCGCCGGGGTAGTCTCGCGGCACCCCGACTCCCCAGGAGCCGCCCGTGCCCCCCATCCGCTCGCGGCGCCTCGTCCCGGCGCTGCTCGGTGCGCTTGTCGCCGCCACTGTGCTGCTCACCGGCTGCACCGGGAGCCCGCAAGCCGCGCCGCCCGGCCCGACCGAGCCGGGCTCGCCGACGCCGGAGGTCAGCAGCGCCGTGCCGTCGCCGTCGGCGGCCGAGTCACCGTCGCCGCGCCCGACGCCGTCGCCGACGCGCAAGCCGTCGCCCAAGCCGAGCCCGACCAAGTCGCGTACCGAGTCGGGGGCGTTGTCGTGCAAGTCGACGGTCCCGCTCGCGCGCTCGCAGGCCAGCGGGCACGGCCCGGCCGGCTCGGTCAGCGTCACCGGCACACAGAACGTGGCGCTCACCTTCGACGACGGCCCGGACCCGATCAACACCCCGAAGATGCTGGACATGCTCAAGCAGTGTGGGGTGAAGGCGACGTTCTGCCTGGTCGGCTTCCGGGCGCGGGACCATCCCGACCTCGTACGCCGGATCGTCGCCGAAGGACACACGGTGTGCAACCACTCGTGGCAGCACCTGCTGGACCTGGCCGATGACAAGCGGACCGACGCGTACATCAAGCGGGACCTGGAGCACACCAACGAGGTCATCCACGCGGCCGCCCCGGACGCGAAGATCCGGTACTTCCGGGCGCCGGGCGGCAACTTCACGCCCCGGCTGGTGCAGATCGCCAAAGATCTCGGGATGACGTCGATCTACTGGTCGCTGGACCCGCGCGACTGGGAGAGCAGCAAGTACGGCACCGGCTCGTCGATGACCAACCACGTGATCAGCGCGGTGGAAAGCGGCGTACGCCCGGGGTCGATCGTGCTGTCCCACGACAACGGCAAGCCGACGACCATCGCGGCCTACCGGGTGCTGCTGCCGTGGCTCAAGGCCAGGTTCCGGCTGATCGCTCTGCCCACCAGCACGTAGCAGCCGACCAGCACCTGATCCTGGGCACGATTAGGGGGACGCCCGCGTCCGGACGTCCCCCTGGGGTGTACTTCGATCAGCTGTTGCTCATCGACGACAGGATCGTGCCGCAGCAGCAGCACAGGATGATCAGCGCCGGCAGACCCAGACCGAGGATCAGCGCGAGGGTCTTGTTCGGCGACTCCTGCGGAGTGGTGCCGATCGCGCCCGCGCCGAACGCCCACGGCGGCGACGCGTAGAAGACCTGCGCCTCACCGTAGCTGTTGTCGACGACGAGGCTGGCCTCGCCGACCTTCCACAGGTACGGGATCCAGATGGAGATGTGGTGCTGCCCCGGCGCGGCCGGGATAGCGTTGTCGCCCCACTGCAGCCGGTGCTGCTGGCCGTCGATGACCAGCCACGGCTTGAAGAAGGCGAACATGAACGCCAACCAGAAGTACTTGGTCGAGATCCGAATCATGAGCGCACACCCTAGTGCATCAATGCGAACCTGTGTCACGTGCGTCTCAAGCATCGGTGAAATCCCTGGCACAACCGAGTTTCCGGGACCTATAACTGTCGGGTGATCAAGTATCCGCGGACGCCGCACCTGGCCGGGTCGCGTCTGCAACCGGGCGACCACGACCTCGCCCAGGCGCCGTTCGCCGCCGTACGCGGCCGTCACCTGGTCGTCGAGGAGAAACTCGACGGTGCCAACGCCGGGATCAGCTTCGACGCCGACGGGCGGCTGCGGCTGCAATCGCGGGGGCACTACCTGACCGGCGGTCCCCGCGAGAAGCAGTTCGCCCCGTTGAAGTCGTGGGCGGCGACCATCGCCGACCGGCTGCGCCCGGTGCTCGGCGACCGGTTCGTGCTCTACGGCGAATGGTTGTACGCCAAGCACACCGTGTTCTATGACGCGCTGCCGCACTACTTCTGCGAATTCGATGTGTTCGATGTGCGTACCAGTGAGTTCTTGAGCACCCCGCGCCGTCGCGAGTTGCTCGCGGGGCTGCCGATCACGAGCGTCCCGGTTCTGCGCGAAGGCCGCTTCACCGCGGCGAGCGAGCTGACCGCGCTGGTCGGGCCGTCCACCTGCCGGACCGGCGAGTGGCGCGAGAACCTGCGCGCGGCCGCCGTGGAGGCCGGCACCGACGCGGACCGGGTCGTCGCGGAGACCGACCGCGCCGACGACATGGAAGGCCTGTACCTGAAGGTCGAGGAGGACGGCCAGGTGGTCGAGCGCTACAAGTGGGTGCGCGCGAGCTTCCTGACCGCCATCCTCGACTCCGGCACGCACTGGGCCGACCGCCCGATCGTGCCCAACCGGCTCGCGGACCCGGAGGCGCTCTATGCCCATCTTTGACGACCTGTGCCCGCGCGGTCCGGAATGGACGGTCGACTGGCCCCGGCTGCGCGCGGCGTTCGCGTGGCTGCGCCGCCTGGAAGGCGTCGAGCAGGACCCGCGCCACCACGCCGAGGGGGACGTGGCCACACACACGCGGATGGCCGCTGAGGCGCTCACATCGCTGCCCTCGTGGCGCGCGCTCGAACCGGACCATCGGGTCCGCCTGTTCGCGGCCGTGTTGCTGCACGACGTCGCCAAACCATTTTGTACGCGGACAGAAGCCGACGGGTCGGTGACGGCGCACGGGCATTCCCGGCGGGGCGAACTGCTGGCCCGGCGGCTGCTGTGGGAGCTGGACGCGCCACTCGGGTTCCGGGAGCACGTCGCGGCGCTGGTGCGGCACCATCAGGTCCCGTTCTGGGCCCTTGAACGCGACGATCTGGAGGAGATCGTCCTGCGGGTGTCGATCACGGCGCGCAACGACGACCTGGCGATGCTGGCCACCGCCGACATCCTCGGCCGGATCTGCGGCGACGCATCGTCGGTGCTGGACAACATCGCGCTGTTCCGGGAGTACTGCGCCGACCTCGGCGTGCTCGACCGGCCATGGCCGTTCGCCAACGACCACGCGCGGTACGCGTACTTCGCGACCCCGGGGCGCGATCCCCGCTGGGCGGCCTACGACGACACGACGTTCACCGTGACCGTGCTGTCGGGGCTGCCCGGCGTCGGCAAAGACACCTACGTGCAGTCTGCGTTCGACGCGCTGCCGGTGATCAGCCTCGACGCGCTGCGGGCGTCGCTGGGCGTACGCCCGACCGCGCCGCAGGGGCCGGTGCTGGCGGCGGCCCGCTCGGCGGCGCGAACGCTGCTGCGCACCCGGACGCCGTTCGTGTGGAACGCGACGAACGTGTCCCGCCAAGCACGTGAGCAGATCGTCTCGCTCGCGGCCGGCTACGGCGCACGCGTCCACGTCGTCTCGCTGGAGGCGCCGCCCGGCGTCATCTCGGCACGCAACTCCGCGCGTACGTCGCCGGTGCCGGCCGCGGCCGTCGAACGCATGATCGGCCGTTGGGAGACGCCCGACCTGACCGAGGCGCACGCCGTGTCCTGGATCGACACCCGCGTCTGACGGCTCTCGATGTCGGACGGCTCGGTGTCTCGGACGGCTCGGTGCCTCGGCTCGGTGTCGGACGGCTCTCCGTGTCGGACCTGGGCGGTAGATTGGGATCATGGAGATCGTCCCCCGGTCCGGCTCGGGCGCGCTGATGCACCCCGTGCAGGAGTACGTCGACTTCACCGAGGCGTGGCTGCACAACCGGCGGCTGTCGGAGCACACGAGGGACGCTTACCGGCGGGATGTCACCTCGTTCCTGGCCTGGTGCGGCGAACATGACATCGATCCCCGGTCGGTCAAGTTCACCCACGTCAACGAGTACGCCCGCGCGCTGGAGGCGGCTGTCGACCCGCGTACCGGCAAGGCGCTCGCGCCGACGACGATCGCCCGCAAACTGTCCGGCCTGTCGAGCTGGTACGACTTCCTGCTCAAACTGGAGGCGGTCACCGCCAACCCGGTCGGCGGCGCGGACCGGCCGCAGGTCAGCCGCGACCACTCGACGACGATCGGGATGAGCCCGGCCGAGGTGGACGCCATCCTGCGGGCCGCCAAGGAGGACGGCGTCCGGGCGTACGCCATCATCGCCCTGCTCGCCGACCTCGGCCTGCGGGTCAGCGAGGTGTGCGGACTCGACCTGGACGACCTCGGCCACGAACGCGGGCACCGGACCATCCGGTTCGTCGGCAAAGGCGGCCGTCCCCGTCGCCGGGCGTTGGCCCCTGGGACGGCGGCTGCGCTGGACGCGTACCTGGACTCGCGGGCCTCGCTGGCGGGGGTCGCCGTCGACGAGCTGACCGGGCCGGTGTTCGTGACCACCACGGGCGCGCCCGTCGACCGGCACGCCGTCAAACGCCTCATCCCGCAGCTCGCCAAGCGGGCCGGGATCCCCAGCGCCGAACACCTGTCGCCGCACTCCCTGCGGCACGCGTTCGCGACCACGGCCCGGTCCGAAGGCGTACCGCTGGAGGACGTGCAGGACGCGATGGGCCACGCCGACCCGCGAACGACCCGCCGCTACGACCGCGACCGGCACAACCTCGACCGCGATCCCTCGTACGCCATCTGGGCCGCGCGCGCCCGGCGTACTTCCTCCCCCTCCGCCGAGGCCGTGCCTGGCGCTCCGCCGGGAGACGTCGCACCAGGCGCGGCGGCCGGGCGGTGAACCACGCATGATCAGGGTCATTTCCCTGTCGCCATGGCAACGTGGAAATGACCCTGATCAAGGGATAACCCGGTGAGGCGTCGCCGGATCTGGCTTCCGGCGACCACCCCACCCGGGCGTCTCTTCCTTGAGCGGCTACTCCTTGAGCGGCTACTCCTTAGGCAGCTACTCGGTGGGCAGCTGCTTCGGGCGGCTAGTCCTTGGGCAGCGCGAACTCGACCAGGTCCCGGTAACGCTGAACAGCCTGCCGCAGCCGTTCGGTGTCGCCCTCGGCGTCCTCCCACTCGGACAGGGCCCGCTTCCGCTCCGCCAACGCCGCCGTGAGGCCCTCCAGAGCCTCGTCGGCGAGCGCCTGAGCGTCCCGGGCCGCAGCCGCCGGATCGTCCACGAACCGCACCTGGACCTCGTGCCACCGGCGGCGCAGATTCTCCGCCGCCGTCGCGTCCCACAGGCCGGCCACGACCGGCAGCGGATCCGCCACTGACCCGGCGTCCGTCGCTTCTGCCGCGACGGCCGCCGCCTCCTCCGCTACTTCCGCTTCCCCAGCGGCTTCCCCAGCGTGGTCTTCCCCGGCTTCTTCCGCCGCGATCGGCTCGACCACAGCTGCTTCCACCGCAGTGTCTTCCACGGCGTCTTCCACGGCGTCTTCCATGGCGGCATCCTCCACCGTGGCGTCTCTCGCTGCGTCAGCGTCTTCCGCCGTTTCGTCGGCCGCGTCCGCCTCGGCGCTGGGCGCTTCCACCGCGTCAACGTCTTGGCCCGAGTCCACGTCGTCCGCCGCTTCGCTCTCAACCGCTTCAGTCTCAACCGCTTCAGTCTCAGCCGCTTCAGTCTCAGCCGCTTCAGTCTCAGCCGCTTCAGTCTCCGCCGCTTCAGTCTCAGCCGCTTCGGCTACGGGCTCGTCCGCGTCGGCGACAAGTTCGTCCGGCTCGTCCGCACTCGACGACTCCGCACTGGGCGGTTCCGCACCCGGCGACTCCGCACTGGGCGGTTCCGCGCCCGGCGACTCCGCCAGGTCGGCCGCGTCGACCACCTCGGCGGTGCCCTCGGGTTCGCCGCCCGGTTCCTCGTCCACGGACTCGGCCACGTCCTCGACGGCCGCGCCTTCGTCCGCCTCGTCTGTCACATCGTCTGCCGCGTCGGCCTCGCCGTCCGGCTCTTCGACGGCGTCGCCGTCGTCGGCCGCGTCTGCGATGTCCGCCTCGCCACTCAGCTCCGCCGCGTCCGCTTCGTCGTCGAGCGACTCGGCATCGTCGGCCTCGGCGGTCGGCTCCGCTACCGCGTCGGAGTCCTCCACCGCTGCGGCCTCGTCGGCCTCGGCTACCGGCTCGTCGGTGGCTGTCTCGTCAGCCGATTCGTCTGAAGCGTCGGCGATCTCGCCGGCCGGAGCTTCGGGGGTGCTCTCCGCGTCCACCGATTCGTCTGCTGCTTCGTCGGCTTCGTCGGCTTCGTCTGCTTCGTCGGCCGGCGACTCGGCGACGTTGGTCTCCGCGCTCGGTTCCGCGACTTCGTCGGCTGCCGCTGCGCCGTCCGCCTCCTCCGCGGAGGTCGGCGACTCCGCCAGGTCGGTCGCGTCGTCGTCCGCTGCGGCGACCGTAGCGTCCACATCGGATGCCTCCGGGCCTGCGGAAGCGTCGGCCGCGTCGTCGGCGGGTTCCCGCTGGGCGGGTACCACCAGGCGCTGCTCGTCGACCTCGGGATCGGCTTCCGGCGCGGTGACGTGGTTGTCGATGTCGGCGGCGAAGTCGTCGATGACGTGCGGCTCCTCCTCCGGGTGATCCGACGGCGCCAGCGGCCCCCGGATCTTGTCTGACTGCATAAGCCTTCCCCTTTCACACTGCGTCGGGGGGACGCGGTGACTCGTGCCGCGTCGTGGTACGCGGCGAACAATGGGCCGCGTCGTGGGGGGCGCGGCGGGTCAGGGCCGCGAAGCCGGGCGACTCTCGGAGGTCGGCTGCGGCCGTTGAGGTGGTACGGGCTCCTCGCCGAGCAGATCGGCGACGAGCTCGCGGTACTGCACTACCGCCTGCCGAAGTTCCTCGACGGACGCCTCGTGGCGGCGGGCGCGCTCGCTGATCTCGTGAGCCCGCCGGTAGGCCGAAAGCGTTCGGGCATGGTCGACGGACAGCTGCGCGACCTGGTCGTCGTAATCTCCGGTCGGGTACCCGATCTCACCCACGAGCCGGGTCACGACCTCGTCGGCGGCGCCGACGGCGTCCTCGGGCGCGTCGACGAATCGCGCCTGGACCTCCTGCCATTCGTCAGCGTATCTGCTTCGAGCGTCCGGCGTCAGTGGCCGAAGGTCGAGGTCGGCATGCCGACGTTGCCGTTCGAGCAACTCCTTCTCGGCCGCCGCCTTGTTGTCGTGTTCGGCGACCAGACGTTCGTACTCGTCGCCGAAGGTCGTCCGGAGCCGGCGGCTGCGCTGGATCCGGACGGCGAAGACGGCGGCCGCCCCGAGGACGACGACGACCACGAGCAGAAGGATGACTTGTGCCGGTGACATGGCCTCTCCTTTCCGGTCGGGATCGCATACCCGGAGGATGGAGATTTCAATCCGGGTATGCACGCCGTCCGAGGTGGAGCATGCTGAGGGCATGACCGACCAGACGCGGGTGGCCCGAGCGTTCGCCGGCATCGCCCGCTGCGTCCTGGCGGAGTCGTCGGCCGCGGAGGTGTTGCAGGTCTTCGCCGACAGCTGTGCCGCGGCGGTGGGCGTACCGTCCGTCGGCGTCAGCGTCGGCCCGGTCGGGGACTGCCCGCCCGTCATGGCCGCCTCGGACGAACGCGCACACGTCCTGGAGGATGTGGCGGCTGGTGCCGGGCCGACGCCGGCTCGCTACGTCCGCGCGTACGGTCGGTCGCTGGTCAACACGCGGCTGCTGCCGCGCGACGGCCGGTGGCCGGCTGTCGCCGAGCGCGCGCTGGCGGCCGGCATCGGCTTGGTGACCGTGCTGCCGTTGCGGGACGCCGACGAGATCCTGGGCACCGTCACGCTGTACTGCGAGGACTGGGTCGGGCTGGAGGCGCCCCGGATCGAGGTCGCCGAGGCGCTCGCCGTCACCGCCACGGCCGTCCTGATCGAGGCGCGCCGCCGGGACGCCGCCGCTGCCCGCGCTCGGCGGCTGAGCGTGGCCCTGGACCAGCGGGTCCGGATCGAAGAGGCGGTCGGCCGGTTGGCCGAACGCTGGAACGTCACCCCGGACGAGGCCTACGAGCGCATGCGGCGGGACACCGAGGAGCGCGATGTGCCGCTCGAGACCCTGGTACGGGAGGCGGCGGCCGTCGACCGCTGGTGACCTCATGACGTCCAGTGATCAACTCCGCGCCGCGATCCTTCTCGCCGCCGCGATGGCCGAGCACGAACGGCAGTGTGCCGAACGGTCGCTGCGGTTCGCCGAGCGGCACGAGGGCCTGCTCGACACGGGGTCCGACGAGCAACGCAAGCTGCACGAGCGGATGTCGGCCATCAATCGCGGCTCGGCCGAGCGTCACCTCGCCACCCGGCGCATCCATCTGGCCCACGCCGAACGGCTGCGGAACTGGCGATTGGACGATCCGCCCGGCGTGGAGCCGTTCATGTCCGCGATGGCGGAGATCGTCGGCGCGCCGACCGCGCTGACCCTCGTCGGGAGCAGCCTCGCGCAGGCGTACGCCTCCGCCTCCGACGGGGTGGCCGAGGCCGCGCAGGATCTGGAGCTGATGCTCAGCGAGGGGCCGATGACCGATGCGGTCCGGGCGGGCGAACCCGCCGTCGCCGAGGTGGGCAGCCGATCGAACGCGCAGCGCTGGCCGCTCTACCTGCCCGCGCTGGCCGACCTCGGCGTACGGGAGGTCGTCGCGGTCCCCGTCGGGTCACGCTGGTCGCGCCTCGGCGCGCTGGCGGTGTTCGGCCCGGGGCGCGCCGGGGCGACCGTGCGCCGACTGGGCCAGGTGGCCGACGCCCTGACCCAATCGGTGCTGCTCGCGTCGGACAGCGCCGGCGGCTTTCCCTACCTGACGTTCTTCTCGGCCGGTTCCGGCCGCAGCACGATCCACCGAGCGGTCGGCATGCTCTGCGAGCGGATGGGCTGCGGCCCGGCGGACGCGCTGGCCCTGTTGCGGGCCCGCGCGTTCACCGCCGGGCTCGCGGTCGAGACCGTCGCCTCCGGGGTCGTCCGGCGCGAGATCACACTGGACTGACCTGCCGCTCGGGCAACGCCAGCTCCGGCCCCGCCCAGCGACGGCGCAGCCACCGGTCGTGCGAGGCGATGACGACCGCGCCGGGCGCGGTGCCCAGGGCCTGCTCCAGCTCGTCGGCCAGGGCCAGCGAGATGTGGTTGGTCGGCTCGTCCAGCAACAGCAGGTGCGGTGGCCGCGCCAGCAGCAACGCCAGCGCCACGCGCCGTCGCTGCCCCACGCTCAGCGCGCCCACCGGCCGGTCGAGATCACGCGGCGCCACGAGGCCCAACTCCACGAGGGGCACCGCCGGGCCGCCGGACTCATACATCTCCCTAGGGGTACGCGACAAGTCCGGCCACTCGTCGTCCTGCGCCAACATGGCGGTACGCAGACCGCGGCGGCGCAGCACGACACCCTCCCCGGCGTCGAGGCGGCCGGCGAGCACGCTGAGCAACGTGGACTTCCCGCTGCCGTTGGCCCCGGTGACCAGCAGGCGACCGGTCGCGCTCACGTCGAGCCGGTCGAGTCGGACCCGGCCGGGCACGTGCAGTCCGCGTACGGACAGCAACGCGCCGTCGTCGGGGTCGGCCGACGCCGTCATCGCCGGAGCCCGGAACTCCAGGGGTGCCGGAGGCTTCCGGATCTGCTCCCGTTCGAGCACCGTGAGCCGTTGCTGCGCGTTGCGTACCCGTCGGGAGACCACGGCCTCGATCGCGCGGGCCTTGGCGAAGGCGATGTTCTTGTCACCGTCGCGGGGCGCGCGCCCGCTGTGGCCGACCTGGCGCGCGGTCACGCGGACCGCGTGCCGCAGCAGGTTGATCTCGTCCTGCTGCGCGAGGAACGCCTGCTCCCACCAGGCCCGCTCGGCCCGTTTCGCCGACAGGTAGTCCGTGTAGGTGCCCCGGTAGCGGGTCGGACCGCGCCGGCCGGTCGTGTGCTGAGCCGGATCGAGGTCCACGATGTCGGTGCACACCTCGTCGAGGAACACCCGGTCGTGGCTGGCGACCACGACGACGCCGGGCAGCGCACGCAACCGCTCCTCGACGAACGCGACCGCCTCGTCGTCGAGGTGGTTGGTCGGCTCGTCGAGCAACAGCGCCGACGGCTGCCGGACCAGCAGCGCGGCGAGCGCCACCCGGGATCGTTGACCGCCCGACATCTCACCGAGCCGCCGGTCGCGGCCGAGCGCCGCCAGGCCGAGCCCGTGCAGCACTTCGTCGGCGCGGCGGTCGGCGTCCCAGGCGCCGATCTCCTCGGCCCGGGTCAGCGCCTCACCGTAGACGTCGACCGCCCCGGAGTCGTCGGCCGCCCGCTGGGCGGCCTCCTCCAGCAGGGCGAGCACGGCCCGGCTCTCGGCCAGCGCTTCGGCGATCACGTCGTCGACCGTGTCCGTGGCGACGAACGGCAGCTCCTGGTGGAGCAGGCCGAGGTCCGGCGGCCGGACGATCTCACCGGCGTCCGGAGTGTCCACTCCGGCCAGCAGCCGCAGCAGGGTGGACTTCCCGGCGCCGTTCTCGCCGACCAGGCCGATGCGCTGGCCGGGCGACGCGGTCAGGTGTACGCCGTCGAGCACGGCCCGGGGGCCGTAGAACTTCACCAGGTCGCGAGCGACCAGAAAAGGATTCGTAGACAAGAAAAGACACCACCGAAAGGGTCTGAAGAGAATGCCCGCCGGGTGTCGTCACCTCGGGCGCGGGCAAGGTCGGTGGTGTCACAGCTCCATAGTGCGTTGAGGTTAACACGATTCCGGGGCGTCGGGGAACGCCCCGGAATCGTGCCGTGGATCACCGCCGGTTCAGCCCTTGCCGCCCGACGACGGCTTGCAGCTCAGGTTGATCGGCGTGTCGGCCGGGACGGCGGTGCCCGCCTCCGGCGTCTGCGCGGTCACCACGTATCCGTCCAGCGCGGTCACCACGTTGCCGGACGGATCCTTGCAGGTGATCGTGGAGAACCCGGCGTCCGTGAGGATCTGCTGCGCCGACGACGCCTTCTCCCCCACCACGTTCGGGACGCTGATCGTCACCGTCGACGGCGTCGGGGACGGGCTCGGCACGGCGCTGCCGCTCGGGGAGGCACTGGCGGTGGCGGCCGCAGTGGTCGTCGGCGTCGCGCTCGCCCCACCGGGGCTCGCCGACTCCGACGCCGCCGTCGGCGACGCGGGCGCTGCGGGCGTGGTCATCGCCACGCTGGGCGACGGCGTGGCCGACGTCGAGCCGGTGCCCTCGTCGCGGTTGCCCCAGTAGACCAGTCCCC
>NZ_JBFBAZ010000156.1:0-17052 GCF_040682475.1 Hamadaea sp. NPDC051192 | reverse complement strand
GTCGAATCTTGACCCAAGATTCGACCCGGAACCCTGATCCAGCGCAGAAGAGCGCCGGCGCCGTTCGGGCGGGGTGAGGCGCGTCACGCGGGCTTAACAAACCGTACGTTCGTACTGTTACGCTGCCCGCGTGCTGCTCCCACCCCGCGGCAACGCCCGCATCCTCATCGGCGCCCACTTCGTCAACACCCTCGGCAACGGGGCGTACCTGACGACGAGCACGCTGTTCCTCACGCGCTCGATCGGGCTGAGCCCGGCCGAGGTCGCGCTCGGGCTGGCGATCGCGGCCGGGGCCGGGATGGCGCTGAGCACTCCGATGGGCTACGTCGCCGACCGGTACGGCCCGAAGCGCGTCATGCTCGCGCTGCTGATCCTGCAAGCGGTGTGCTTTGCCGGCCTGATCGGCGTACGCGGGCTGTGGTCGTTCGCCCCGATCGCCGGCCTCATCGCGGTCGGGGAGGCCGGCGCGAAGGCGGCCAACGGCGCGATGATCGCCGCCGCCGTCGAACCGGCGCAGCGGCTGCGCGTACGCGCTTTCCTGCGCTCGGCCAACAACGCCGGGATCGGCTTGGGGGCGTTGATCGGCAGCATCCCGCTGATGCTCGACACCCGCTCGGCGTACGCCGTGATGCTGCTGGCCGACTCGGTCACCTTCCTGCTCGCGGCGGCCGTGCTGACCAGGGTGCGACTCGACAAGCCGATCGCCGAACGCCCGGCCGAACAGCCGCGCCTGGTCGCCTTGCGCGACCGCCCGTTCCTCAGCTTCGCCCTGGTCGACGGGCTCGTCGCCGCGCTCTACAACGAACTGCTCCCGCTCGGGCTGCCGTTGTGGCTCACCGTGCACACGGGCGGTCCACTGTGGTTGGTGTCGGCCGCCCTGCTCATCAATACCACCGGCTGCGTCCTGTTGCAGGTGTGGGCGTCCGGCGGCACCGACGGGTTGGCGAGCGCCGCGCGTACGGGGCGCCGGGGCGCGCTGATCATCGCCGTGGCGTGTGTCCTCTTCGGAGCGTCCACCGGGATGCCCACCTGGGCGGTCTGCGTCGGCGTCCTGGCGGCGGCGTGCGTACACGTGCTGGGTGAACTGTTCAGCTCCACGGCCACCTGGGCGGTGATCTTCGGAATGGCCCCCGACTGGGCGCAGGGCCAGTACCAAGGGGCCTACCTGACCGGCCGGCAGATCGGCAACATGGTCACGCCACCGCTGCTCACGGCCCTGGTCGTGGGCGGTGGCGGACCAGGTTGGCTGGTTGTCGGGGTACTGTTCGCGGTCGCTGGTACGGCGTACCCGTCGCTGGTGCGATGGGGCGCGCGGACCCGCGCCGAGCCTGTGACGGCCTGAGGAGGACTGAGGGCACCCTTACCGCGCATCGATGTCGATATGCGATCATGGGGGACCGACAAGGCGAAAGGGGCTGATCTAGGTGGAGGTCGAGCGGACGGCGCTGCCGGGGATCGGGCTGCGGCACGAGTTCCGGACGGCGCGGGGACAGCACGCCGCGGTGATCTCTCACCACAACGGTCGCCGGGATCTGGTGGTGTACGACCCACGAGATCCAGATACCACCCTGGCCGCCCTCGCACTGACGAACGAGGAGGCCAACGGAGTCGCCGAGTTGCTCGGCACCGCGCGGCTCGTCGAGCGGCTCGCGGATCTCCAGCGGCAGGTGACCGGCCTGGTCACCGTCCAGATCCAGGTGGCCGAGGGCTCGCCCTACGCCGGTCGCTTCATGGGCGACGCCCGAGTGCGTACGCGCACCGGCGCCTCGATCGTCGCGATCGTGCGCGACGCGGAGGTCGTCGCGAGCCCTGGTCCGGATACCCGTCTGCGGTCCGGTGACCTCGTGGTGATAGTCGGCACCGCCGACGGCACCGCGGGAGCCGCCGAGATCTTCACGCGCGGATAGGCCGGCGTATGGAAGCTGCCTTCACGCTGATCGAGATCGGCGCCATCATCCTTGCCCTCGGGCTGCTCGGCGCGCTGTCGCTGCGCTGGAGCATCTCTCCCATCCCGCTGTACCTGCTCGCCGGGCTGGCCTTCGGCCACGGTGGCATCCTGCCGCTCACGACGAGCGAGGAGTTCACCGCGACCGGCGCCGAGATCGGCGTCATCCTGCTGCTGTTCACGCTGGGCCTGGAATACACCGCGCCCGAACTCGTGGGCACCTTGCGTACCAATGCCCCGGCCGGTCTGGTCGACCTCGTCCTCAACTCGCTGCCCGGCGTCGCCGTCGCGTTGTTGATGGGCTGGGGCCCGGTCGCGGCCGTCGCGCTCGGCGGCATCACCTACGTGACGTCGTCCGGCATCACCGCCAAGGTGATGGCCGACCTCGACTGGCTCGGTAACCGGGAAGTCCCGGTCGTGCTGTCACTGCTGGTCTTCGAAGACCTCACGATGGCCGTCTATCTGCCGATCCTGACCGCGATGCTGGCCGGAGCCGGGTTCCTCACCGGCGCGATCACCCTCGGCATCGCCGCCGCGACCATCACCGTGATCCTCATCGTGGCGCTGCGCTTCGGCCACATCGTGGAGCGGCTGGTCGCCTCGCCCAGTCAGGAAGTGCTGCTGCTGAAGGTGCTCGGCCTGACCGTGCTGGTCGCCGGGGTCGCCCAGATGCTCCAGGTCTCGGCCGCGGTGGGCGCGTTCCTGGTCGGCATCGCCCTGTCCGGTCCGCTCGCGCACCAGGCCCGCGAACTGCTCACGCCCCTACGCGACCTGTTCGCGGCGGTCTTCTTCGTGTTCTTCGGCCTGCACACCAACCCCCATGATCTGCCGCCGGTGGCGGGCATCGCGATCGCCCTCGCGATCGTGGGCATGCTGACGAAGATGGCCACCGGCTGGTGGGCCGCGCGCCGGGCCGGTGTCTCGACGCTCGGCCGGTTGCGTGCCGGGGCGGCGTTGCTGCCGCGTGGCGAGTTCAACATCGTCATCGCCGGGCTCGCGGTCACCGCCGGGGTCAATTCCGAACTCGGCCCGCTGGCGGCGGCCTACGTGCTCGTGCTCGCGGTCACCGGTCCGCTCACGGCGCGAGCCATCATTCCGATCGCCAAGCGGTACGCCAAACGCCGTACACCGGTTCTGGAGACTCCATTGCCGGCGCCGACGGTGCCTCATCAGGCGACCGCCCCGGAGGAGCTGACGCCGGATCACAGTCCCGGTTGAGCCTGGCCCATAACATGTCGGCATGCGGCCGGTGCTCGGGTTGTTCTTGTTGGCGCCCTTCGTGGGAGAGTTCCTGCTCGGCAACCTGACGGTCGATTCGCTGTGGGTGGGCGTGCTGCTGATCCCGTTGTACGGGTGCGGTGCGGTGCTCGTCCGCGAACTCGGCCGGCGGGCCGGCGGCTGGCCGACGATGGCGTTGCTGGCGGTGGCGTACGCGTTGATCGAAGAGGGACCGGTCGATCAGCTCCTCTGGACCGACGCGTACGCCGGGCACGACTACCTCGCCGGTCCGGCGTACGTGCCGTGGCTGGGGATGAACGTGCAGACGACGCTGATCATCATCGCGCTGCACGCGGTGTGGAGCATCAGCGTGCCGATCGCCCTCGTCGAGTCGCTGACCCCCGCCCGGCGTACGACGCCGTGGCTGGGCGGCTTCGGGCTGACCGTCGTGGGCGTCCTGTACGCCGTCGGCTGCGTCCTGGTGTTCTACGGCAACTACCTGGACACGCGGTTCCTCGCTTCGCCGGCTCAGCAGATCGGCATGGCGGTCGTGATCGCCGGGGTGATCGTGGCGGCCTTCCTGCTTCCGCGCCGCAGCCGGTCGCCACGCCTGACCGGCCGACCGCCGGAACCCGGGAGCGCCGCTCTGTTCGCCTTCTTCTTGACGAGTGCGTTCTGGGCTCCGGCGGTGCTGGTCACCGCGGCCTGGTATCAATGGGTGACCGTAGTGGCCTGGTCGGTCGTCGCCGTGACCGGGATCACCGCCGTCTCCCGGTGGTCTCGCCGGGACGGCTGGAGCCAGCAGCACGTCTGCGCCCTCGCGATCGGGGCGGCGGCGACCTACACCTGGGTCGCTTTCCCGCAGCGCCCGGAGGAGGGCGGCCCGCTGGTCACCGACCTCGCCACCAACGTGGTGTGCGCGGCCGTCATCGGGGTGGTCGTGGTGCTGGCGGCCCGCAAAGCGCGTGAGAATACGATGCTCGGGTAATACCCGAGCTAGCGTGTACGCTTCTGTATACGATCAATCTTCGGCAGGGATGGGACAAGGAATGGCCGCGCGCAGCACCGAGTTCATGGCGGACGTCGTGCACGAGCGGCTTCGCGAAGCGATCCTGTCCGCGCAGTTCCGCCCGAACCACCGCCTCGTGGAGGAGGAGCTGGCGGACTGGCTCAAGGTCAGCCGCACCCCCGTCCGCGAGGCGCTGCTGCGGTTGCGTCAGGAAGGCCTGGTCGAACAGCGCCGGGGCTGGATCGTCCGCGATCACGCCCCCGAGGAGATGCTGGAGATCATCGAGGCACGGGCCGGCATCGAGGCGCACGCGGCGTACCTGGCGGCCGGTCGCCTCAAGCAGGACGACTTCGCCCGGCTCGACGAGCTGCTGGAGCTGATGGAGCAGCCGGGCGCCTCCCGGGTCCGGCTCAACGAGCTGAACACCGAGTTCCACGACCTCGTCACCAAGGCCGCCGGCAACACGCTGCTGAGCCAGTTCTTCCGGCGTACCAAGGTGAACTACTGGAACTTCCACCAGCCGGTCGTCTTCACCCCGACCGACGACGAGATCGTCAACCGGCAGCACCGGGACCTCGTGGCCGCGCTGCGGGCGCAGGACGGCGAGACGGCCGCGAAGATCGCCCGCGAGCATGTCGAGAACACGGCCCGCATCATCATGTCGGCGCTCGGCCGCTGACACCGTTTTAACAACGCCCCAGGTACGCTCGGCCCGGTGACCCGCCGCCGCATCATCTGGGCGATCGCCATCGCCGCCGCCACCACCTTGCTGACCGCCACCGCGATCGTGGTCGTGCCGATGCTCCTGCCGCCCGGGCCACGCCCGCTGTTCCAGCTGCCGGTCGCATGTGGAGAGACGTGGGAACTGGGCACCTATCCCGGCCACGACGACTTCGACCTCGACATGTTCCCCACCAAGGGGTCCGCCTGGGGCCGTCCCGTGTACGCCTCCTTCGGCGGCACCGTCATCGAAGCCGGAGTCAACGGCGAACTGGGCGGGCGTACGCAGCAGAACCCGAAGGGGCCCAAGGGGCGCGGCGGCGGCTACTGGGTGAAGATCGACCACGGCGGGAAGTGGACGACGCAGTACCTGCACATGATCGAGATGCCGATGGTGGAGGTCGGCGACAAGGTGGTGCAGGGGCAGCAGCTCGGCAAGGTCGGCAGCACCGGCAACTCCGGGGCTCCGCACCTGCACTACGAGCAGCACCGGGGCTGGGAGAAGGTGGAGGCCTACTTCGACGGCCAGCCGTCCGGCATCACCACCGACGATCACGAATACACCGTGAAGCGGACGAGCAAGAACTGCCCGGGAGTATCCTCCCGAGGTGTCCCTGACTGATCATGGAGTCGCCCTCACGGCGGCCGAAGCCGGCGCCGCGATCGTCCGGGCGAAGTTCGGCGGATCGCTCACCCGGCAGGCCAAGGGCCCCGGCGACTTCGCGACCGAGGCCGACCTCGCCGCCGAACAGGCGATCCTCGGCGTATTGCGGGAGACCCGGCCGGACGATGCGGTGCTCGGCGAGGAGACCGGCGGCGTCATCGGCGACCGCACCTGGTTCGTCGACCCGCTCTGCGGCACCCTCAACTACGCCGCCGAGACGACCATGGTCGCCGTCAACGTCGCACTGCGTACCGGGTCGGCGGTCACCGCGGCCGCGAGCGCCGACCCCTTCACCGGCGAGACCTTCTGGACCGACGGCCACCGCGCCCTCGTACGCCGCGACGGCGAGGACCGGCCGGCTGTCCCGTCGGCCGAATCGCGCCTGGTCGACATCAACCTCGACCCGCATCCGGACAGCCCGGAGTTCTCGGCGACGGCGTTGCTCGCCGACGTCGAGTTCAACCGGCTCTTCCGGCCCCGCGTCCTGTCCACCACGCTGGCGGTCGCCTGGGTCGGAGCGGGGCGGCGGGCTGCGTACCTGACGGCGGGGGACCTGCGCGACAGCGTGCACTTCGCCGCCGGCATCGCCTTCTGCCAGGCCGCCGGCTGCGTCGTCACCGGCATCCAGGGCCAGCCGCTGCACACAGGGGTCGGCGGGCTCCTCGTCGCGGCCGACGAAGCCACCCACTCGTCCCTGCTGGCGCTGCTGCGTTAGCCGCTTCGCCGCGTCCGCACCAGGAATCCCGGCATCCGGAGGTCCCCGGGTTTGAGATCGGCGGCGATCTCGATGTCGTCGACCCGTGTGTCCGTCCACTCGGGTCCGCCGAACGTCTCCCGCAGGTACTTCGCCGTCACACCCCAGCCCTGACCGGCCTCTACGGACATCGCGAGGACGAACACGGTCGCACCCGGCGCGGCCAACCCCGGCAGCAGCGTCAAGTAGCGCTCGGCCTCCGCGTCGCCGATCCGGAGCAGACTGTGCAGCAACCCGGAGTCGACGATCGAGTCGAACGGCGCGGCCGCCAACGACAACTCCGTCGCGTCCTGCACCTCGAAGTGCACGGCGACACCCGCCTCGGCAGCCCGCGTACGCGCGATGTCGATCGCCACCCGCGACACGTCGACCGCCGTCACGTCATACCCGTGCTGGGCGAGCGCGATCGCGAGATCGCCCGGGCCGCACCCGACGTCGAGCACCTTCGGCCCGGCGAACCCACCCTCGTCCAGCACCCGGGCGAGCGCAGGCTGCGGTGCGCCGAGATCCCACGGCGGCCCGCTCGGATCGCGATACACCTGGTCGTACGCGTTCTCCGCCATCACCCCACCCTAAGCTCTCCCCGCCGGACTTTCCTCGCCAACGCCCGTCCTGGCGATTCGCAGCGCACCAGCTGTCTGTCGCTTGTGGACCTTCTGGCTGGTGATCGTGGCACATTCTCGTGACCTTGACCCCCTGGAAGGTGTCATACCTTTGTTCTAATGTTGATCCCGTGGACGGGGTGTTGGCGCAGGTGGAGGCGGATGTCGCCGAGTTGGCGGCTGGTCCCCTGTGGACACTTTCGGACGCCGAGATCACCGACGAAGTCCGCCGGGTCCACGTCGCGATCCAAGCCTTGTCGGGCCGGTTCCTGGCGTTGATCGGCGCCGCGGACAGTCGCGAGATTCCCTACGACGCAGGTGCGACCGGCACCGCGAACTGGCTGACCTACCTCCTCGCGATGCGGCACCGAGACGCCGTGGCGTGGACGAAGCTGGGCAAACTTCTGCCCGAGACGCCCGTCGTCGAGGAAGCACTCGCAGCCGGGCGGGTCTCCGTCGAGCAAGCGCGGGTCATCGCCAAGACCGTGCACGACCTGCCGTCGGCGGTCGGCGAGGTCGGTAAGGCGAAAGCCGCCGACGTTTTGACCAAGCTGGCTGCCGACGACCGGCTGCGCCCGGAGACGCTGGAGAACCACCGGTCGCAGATCCTGGAGCTGGTCGCGCCGGAGATCGCCGAGGAGCGTCTGCGCCGCGATCTGGAGCGCGCCGAACGGTCGGCCTACGATCGGCGCGACTTCACCCTCATCCCCTACGGTGAGGGCGAATACCGGATCCGCGGCACCCTGGACGCCGAGATGGCTGCGATCGTGCGGACCGCTTTGGATCCATTGTCCGGACCGCGCAAGCCCGCACCAACCGCTGCCGCTGTGGCGGGGCTCGCCGATGCTGCAGACGGAGCAGCCGGCTTCGCCATGTCAGGCTGTGCAGGCCGCGCGGGCGTGGAGGCAGTGGGTGGCTTCACCATGGCAGGCTGCGCTGGCGCGGACGCAACCGGCAGTTTCACCGTGGCAGGTGGGGCGGGCGCGGGCTGCACGGGTTCGTGCGCGGATGGGAGCTGCGCGGGCGAGGGTGTGGCAGACGGCGGTCGCGTTGCGGCTCGGGTGTTGCCGGGGAGCCGGATCTGCGTTCGGCTGGTGCGCGGCGGGCTGACGCCTTGATCGAGGTGTGCCAGCGGATCATGAACGCCGGTGAGCTGCCGGACAACGGCGGCGAGAAACCACACCTGACGATCACCCTGCCCTGGGACGCGCTCCAAGCGAAGGTCGGCGCAGGCTTGCTCGACACCGGCGACCTGCTCACCCCGGAAACCGTGCGACGTCTGGCCTGCGACGCGATGATCATCCCCGCCGTGCTCGGTGGCGACGGCCAGGTCCTCGACGTCGGCCGCGCCCGACGCCTGATCGACGGACCGCTCCGCCGCGCACTCGTGTTGCGGGACAAAGGATGCGCCTTCCCCGGCTGTGACCGGCCACCCCAGTGGTGCCACGGCCACCACGTCCGATCGTGGGCAGACGGCGGCGACACCTGCCTCGCCAACAGCGTCCTGCTTTGTGGCTTTCACCATCGCGAGATCCACCACGGGCATTGGGAAGTCCGCATGAGACCAGATGGCTTCCCCGAGTTCCTGCCGCCGGCTTTCGTCGACCCGCTCCGAAGGCCCGTGCGGAACACTCTCCACCGAAGATGCTGATCGCTGTCCGGATTACGGCGCGTACGCCGAGAGGACTGCTTTCATCGAGCCCATGCCGTACTTGTCGACGTCGCTCGACATGGTCACGACCTCGGCGACGATCGGGGCGACCTCGATGCCGTCGGCGTACGCACGCGTGCAGTAGTCGCGCAGGGTCAGGATCTCGTCGCGGGTGTCGTCGCCTTGGTCGACCAGCGACAGGTGGATCAGCCGCGCCCGGAACTCCGCCGCCCCGGTCCACTCGTAGGGCAGGTGGGCGCCCCAACGGAAGTACCGGTATCGGTCCAGCAGCCGGCGCAGGGTCGCTCGATCCGGTTCGGTGCTTTCGGCGTACACGTTGATGAGTGACCTGAGGACGCGCTCAGCCGAGGCCTCGGCGGGGAGGTCTCGGCTGGGCGTGGACGCCTGGGCGATCGGCCGGAAGCGGTCGTCGAGCCGGGCGATCTCGGTTTCCCATTCCTGCATGGCGGCAGGATATGCGGCTGTGTGAGAGCCGGCAGCTGGGTCAGGGCCGGCAGTTGGGTCAGTGCCAGTTGCTGACCTTGACGTCGAGCGGCGCGGGCTCGCCCTTGCCGGTCTCGACGAGCCGCTTGAGGCTCATCAGGAAGGTGGCCCACTTGGTGGAGCAGTGGTTCATGAACTCCACCTGCTCCGCCCAGCCCTCGTGGCGGAAGAGAATGATCGGTGATGCCGAACGCGAGCAGGCCGAGCAGGATCACGCCCAGCGCCAGCCATTGACCTCCCGACACCGGTTCGCCGAGTACGCCGACGCCGAGCAGGGGCGAACGGTAGCGTCGGCCGTGAGAATCTGCGGCACCACCCGAAGGTGATCCAGCTCTATCTCGACACACTGGCCGCCGGCTGACGGTACATTCCGGAATGTGGTTCAGATAAAGCGCATATATGACCCGCCGGCCGACGACGACGGCCGGCGGGTCCTGGCCGACCGGCTCTGGCCGCGCGGCATCAGCAAGGACGAGGCCGACGTCGACGAGTGGGTCAAGGACGTCACGCCGTCGACGGAGCTGCGCAAGTGGTATCACGAAGATCCGCAGGCGCGGCACGCCGAGTTCGTCCGGCGCTACGAGCGGGAGCTGGCCGGGCCGGAGCAGCAGGCTGGGCTCACCCAACTCCGGGATCTGGCCGCCCACGGCACGGTGACCCTGCTGACCTCGTCGAAGGACTTGCCGCACAGCCACCTCGCGGTGCTCGCCGACGTCCTGTCGCACTAATCGGATAGCCCCGAGCGGGTCGGCAGGGTGAGCACGACCTCGAAGCCGCCCCCGGGACGCCGTCCGGCGGTCAGCGTGCCGCCGTAGACCTGCGCCCGTTCGCGCATGCCGAGGATGCCGTGCCCGCCCGGGGCCGTCCCGGCGGCTGCGCTCGGCGTACGCCGTCGCCCGTTGTCCAGGATCCGCACGACCAGGGCGTCGGGGCGGTAGTCCAGGCGTACCTGGGCCTGGGCGGGTGAGGCGTGCTTGATGACATTGGTCAGCGACTCCTGGATGACGCGGAAGACACAGCCGTCCACGGCGCCGCTCAGCTCCCGCTCGGCCCCGGTGACGACGACGTCCACCTCGACGCCGGCCGCCGCCGTCTGCTGCACCAGATCGTCCAGCCGCCGCAGACCTGGCAGCGGCTCCGGGGTCTCACCGTCGGCGCCCAACCGCAGCAACGCCAGCATGTGCCGCATCTCGTCCAAGGCCTGGTGACTGGTCTCGGCGATGGTCTTCACCGCGCCGCAGGCGGTCGCCGGATCGGTCGACAGCACATAGTCGGCCAGTCCGGCCTGGACGGAGATCACCGACATGTGATGGGCCACCACGTCGTGCAGTTCCCGGGCGATCCGCAGGCGTTCCTCGCCGATCGCCTGCCGGGCCCGCTGCGCCTGTTCGGCGCGGAGCCGACGGGTCAGCACCGCGAGATTACGGGTGTTGTTGCCGAACATCCACGCGACGCCCGGCGCGACGATCGCCTGGCCGAGCGCCAACTCCAGGGACAGGTCGGCCGCGATCGCGCTCGTGAAGATCGGCACGGCGGCGGCTATCGCGCTGACCCCGGTGACGAAAGCCGGCCGCTGCGCGGCGACGGAGTACAGCGCCAGGAGCGGGCCGAACAGGTTGAGCGTGGGCACATAACCGGCGAGCAGGTACACCTCGAGGCTGACGCAGGTCACCACGAGGACGGCCACCGGAGCCTTGCGGCGCAACGCCAGCGGCAGATAGCAGCCCAGCGTCAGCAGTACGCCCACGACGTCGAACGGAACCGAGCCGGGCAGCCGGACCTGGGGGGCGATGACCAAGGTGACCGCCACGCACGCGACGGCGAGCGTCGAATCGCCCAGCACCGGTTGCATCCGCCGAAGTCGATCCAGCAACACGGCCACGAGTCCGGCCATCGCGACAGGCTAACAGCCCGATTCCACCGCCGCTGCCGTGATCATCGCACCGGTCATTCTGGTTCGGTGGACATTTCGCCGCGCGAAACAGCACCCGGCGACCGTGAAAAGGGGTTGGTTGTGCCGCTGGCGCCTGTGCGAGGCTTGCCCGCGTGACGACCTACTACTGGGACTCGGTTTCGCTCGACGCGGCGGAGTTGGAGGTCGCCCGCGCGGAGTTGGTGAAGCCCTCCAGCGATGCGACGTTCGTCGACGCCTTCCTCAAGCTTCTACGAAGCGAGCAGCGGGTGCCCGTCAGCGTCGCCCTCGCGCGGTTCCAGTATGCGGAGGCTGAAAGCAGGTGGGGCGGCGGCAATCCATGTGAGCCGTACGAAATGGAGGTCCTGGATCGGGCGCGCTGGGTGCTGCGGCAGCCTCCGTTGACGGCCGCGGAAAGCGGCGCCAGGCGAGACGGGGCCGATCACGCCAGTGCGCTGCTGGCCATGACGAATCTGGCACAGCCGGAGGACGCCGAGCTCATCGCTGACGTGATGGACCGGACAACCGACCCCGAGGTGCTGTCGAACGCGACCGCCGCGGCGTCCAAGCCGCTCGAACAGGCCGACAAGCCGAACCCCCGGCTGGTCGAAGTGATCGGCCGCATCGCCATGGACGACTCGCAGGACCGCCGAACCCGGGCCGAGGTGATGGAGGCGCTGAGGTTCGCGCACTGTGCCGAAGGCGCCGATATCGCCATGCGGTTTACCGAGTCCGACGACGTCCAGCTTCAAGTCAGCGCCGCATCGGTCCTCGCCACGGCCCACCTGGCAACCCACCGTGAGGTGGTGGAACGCCTCATGGCTTCATGGCCGCAGGACACGCCTGGCGCATATTACCCGCGCATGTTGCTGGAGGACGCCGACGAGGAGTAGGGCCGAGCCCGCTTCAGCGTGGTCGGCGTTACTGACCCACGCTCCTAGGCGGAGGAGGGGCCGCTGCGCAGGTAGGCGAGCACGGCGAGCACCCGGCGGTGATCCTCGTCGGAACCGGCGCTGGTCAGCCCGAGCTTGTTCATGATCGAGCCGACGTGCGTCTCGACGGTGCGATCGGTCAGCCACAGCCGCCGGGCGATGCCGACGTTGGTCCGGCCTTCGGCCATCAGCGCCAGCACTTCGCGTTCGCGGGCGGTCAGGCCGGGCAGCGGCGGTCCGCCCAGCAACCGCGTGACGACCTCGGGGTCGAGCGCGCAGCCGCCCGCGGCCACCCGGCGTAGCGCCTCCAGGAAGTCGTCGACGTCGAAGACGCGGTCCTTGAGCAGGTAGCCGAATCCGCCCCGGGCCACCAGTTCGACGCTGTGCCGGGTCTCGATCTGCTGGGACAGCAGCAGGATGCCCAGCCTCGGCCACCGGTCGCGGAGCGTACGCGCGGCGCGGGCGCCGTCGTCGGTGTGGTCCGGCGGCATCCGAATGTCCACAATGGCCAGATCGGGTACGTGGGCGGCGACCGCCTCGACGAGCGCGACAGCGTCGCCGGTCTTCGCGACGATCTCGTGCCCGGCGTCGGCCAGCAGCCGGGCCAGGCCCTCCCGGAACAAGGCGGAGTCCTCGCCGATCACGATGCGCATGGCAGCACCGCCTGGATCGTGGTGCCCCGCCCGCTCGGGCTGTGCACCTGCAACGCGCCACCGGCGGCGGCCACCCGGTCGGCGAGCCCGGCCAGCCCGGAACCCGGCCGCAGTTGCGCACCGCCCCGGCCGTCGTCGCGTACCTGCACCGACAGGGTCGCGTCCTCCCGGATCAGCCGCAGCCCGATCCAGCCGGCGTCGGCGTGCTTCATCGCGTTCGTCACCGCCTCACTGACCACGTAGTACGCCGTCGTGGCGAGATCGTCGGCGATCGGCCCGGTCTCCACCTCGACGGTGACCGGCAACCGCAGCGATCCGGCGAGGGTGCGTACGGCGACGTCCAGGCCGTCGTCGAGACTGCTCGGCCGCAACCCGTGCGCGATCGCCCGCAGCTCCGCCACCGCGGTGCCCAGCTCGGCGACGCTCTGGTCGAGCAGCCCGTCGACGTCCACCGTGCCGTCGCCGAGGTGCCGCTGCGCCAACCGCAGCGACAGGCCCAGCGCCACCAGCCGCTGCTGCGCGCCGTCGTGCAGGTCGCGTTCCAGCCGGCGACGCTCCGAATAACCCGCCGCCAACAGTCGCGCACGGCTCGACGCCACGTCGCGCAACGCCGCCGACAGCCCGATCCGCAGCCGGGTCACCTCCACCAGCAACGCGCTCGCCGCAGCGATCTCCCGGAGCAACTCCCGGCTCGTGCCGTCACTGCCCCGGATCACCGCGCCGATCTCCTGACCGTGCAACACGATCGGGGTCGCGCCGCCGGGGTCCGCGATCGGCTCCCCGGTCGAGTCCACGAGCTGTTCCTCGCCCGGCAACTTGTACGCCAGAAGCAGCGCCCGGTCCGGCAAAGCGGTTCGCAGCACCGCCTGCAACTCCTCCGGCTGGCTGTCGCCGATGTCGATGCGCTGCCGCAACGCGGCGATGGCGTCGAGCGCGGCACGGCGTTGCGGATACAGCCGCCGGTCGACGACGCGCTGGATCCGCGAGCGGACCGGGGTCAGCGCCGCGGCGCAGACAGCGGTCGCGCCCGCCGCGACGACCGCGCTGCCGCCGCCGGCCACCAGCCCGCCGGTGAACGAGATCGCGGTGTAGAGCCCCAGCAGCACGGTCGTCACCGTGCTGTAGGTGACGGTGGCGGCGATCGCCTTGTCGACGTCGTAGAGGTCGTGCCGCAGCATGGCGATCGTGGTGCCGACCGGAATGGTGATGAACAGTCCGAACAGGCCGATCATCGCCAGGTCGGGCATGCCCATCAGGAGATAGCTCGTCCAGCACAGCAGCAGCGACACCGGCAGCCACAGGCCCGCGAGGGCGAACCACTTCAGCTGGGCACGCTCACTCGGGCGGGTCGTGCGGCGGAACCGGCCGATCATCGAACCGGCGCTGGCGATCAGCAGGACGAGCAGCAGGAACGGCAGCGCGAGGACGAACGGGAACGCGGCGTCGGGCAGCACGCCCAGCGCGTGCGGCGCGTTCTCGAACGGCGGCGGGTACGCCCCGGGCGCCATCCCGGCCACGCCGACGAACACGATCAGCACGGCGGCCAGCCCACCGGCGACCCAGCGCCAGCCCGGACCGGGCAGCCGTCCCTCGGGGAAGAAGAGGACCAACAGTGCGACCGGGACGTACATGAGCATCCAGGAGCCCTGGTCCAGCGTTCCCACGGCGGCGGGCATCGGCAGGCCGGCCGCGTACGCCGCCGTCGCGTAGGTCTCGACGGACGGGATCACCGCGATCGACAGCCCGACGAGGGCCAGCAGCGCGCCGACCGGATTCTGCGGCCGCCGCCGCGCGATCACATACCCCAGCGCGATCGACGGCACGCTCAGGACGACGCCGGACGCGTACCAGAGGACGGTCAGCAGATCGGCGTCCGTGCCGAGCCGGATCAGCCCGGCCGCGCCCGCGACCAGGAACGCGGCGGCCAGCCCGGCGATCACGATGCTCACCCGGCGATACATGCGCTCAGCGTACGGATCGGGGGCGTGGCGGGACATCCGTGCCAGCCCGGAGGAGCCTTCCGGGGTCGCTCCGATGTGCGACCCGCCCCGGTGGGCCGACGCTGTGTCCCATCGAACCGAGTCATCGAATCGAAGTGCAGGAGGACATCATGACCAAGGTGTGGGGAAGCGTCGGAGTCGCCGCCGCGCTGCTGTGGGCGGCCGGCATCCTGATCCAGTACGCCGACGCCGACAGCAAGCCCGGTGAGCTGCTGATCGATGTCGGCTTCATCGGCATCGCCGCGATGATCGCCGGCCTGCTCGCCGCGGGCGTCGCCGGCCGGGGCGTGTTCCCGGCGGTCGGGCTGAGCGTCTGGTCGTTCGGGCATCTGAGCATCGCCCTCGGCGGGTTCGTCGAAATGGCCACCGGCAACGCCGACAACGCGTTCTACCCGCTCGGCGGCCTCGCGCAGATCGTCGGGGGCGTCCTGGCGGCGGTCGCGTTGGCCCGCGCCGGGGTGCTGACCGGCTGGCGGCGGTGGATGCCGGTCGCCTGGGTCGTGACCTACCTGGGCGTGTTCGCGACGCTGATCACCGCCGGTGATGACGTGCAGGCGTGGCAGCTCGCGCCGTTCGGGCTGTGGCTGGCGACGATCGCGTTGACCGGGGTCGCCGCCGCGACCGCGACGCCGGCCGCCGGTGCGGTGGCGCGTACGGCGTGATCGTCGACTACGGAATGTCGACCGTGGAATCCGGTTCCGGGGGAGTGGGCACGCCGTCGTACGACGGCGTGCCCTTCAGCGTCGGGCTGCGGCGCTCAGCCGGTGTAGTCGGTGCTCTTCGCCAAGTTCGACGGCCACAGGTACTTGCCGTTGTCGGACACCTTGAAGTGCGAGTTGTCGTCGCCGGCGCGTACTTGGAGCCGGTTGTTCCGCCAGGTCGAGCCGCGGGACTTGCCACCCCAGATCCCGCCGTAGTTGAACCCGTAGAGCTGGCTCAGTTCCGCCGAGAAGACGTTGCCGGTGACGGTGACGTTCGTGGCGTTGTTCCGGGTGCCGATGCAGACGGCGTACCCCCAGCCGGAGACGTAGTTGTTCGTGAACGACACGTGGTCGTAGACGCCGGTTCCCTGTAACGCCAAGCCGTTCGTGTTGCCCAGCGACGCGATCGTGTTGTGGTCGACGATCATCGGCCCGCCGTCGCCCTCGCTCTGCGGCCCGATGCCGTCGTGGTGGTACTCGTCGTGCGAGGTGTCGGCCAGGTCGTGCAGATAGTTGTTGGTCCAGCGCGACGGCTTGCCGGGCCGCCCGGTGGTCATCTCCAGCCCGGCGTTGCCCCAGATGTCGTTGTGGTCCATCGTCGCCACCGCGCCCTTCATCGTGGTGACGAGCTGCCACGACTTGTCGAACGGCGTACCGGGCGGGTTGGGGGCCGACGACACATTCCCGTTGTTGCCCGGCGGGCGGGCGTACGAGTTGGGTTTGAACGTCGAGTAACGGAACGTGATCGCGGTGTCGGCGTAGATCTGGACCAGGTTGTCGTTCGGGATGGTGCCCTCGAAGAGGCAGCCGATGAAGGTCAGGTTGTCGCCGTAGATGGTCACCTTGAGGGCGAGGAACCGCTGGAAGGTGATCACGCTGTTGTCAGGGAACTCCAGGCGGAGCGGCTTGGCGGCGCTCATCCCCGAGGCGTGGTCCTTCAGCTTGCCCGGGTACGCGCCCTTGCCGAGCCCGCCCGCGTTCGCCGGGGCGTGGGCGTACCCGGTGTTGGAGAAGTCGGGCCAGTAGCCGGTGCCGTCGTTGGGTCGCGACGCCAACGCGGAGCCCTTCTTCGTCACCGAAGGTGACGGCGAGGCGGACGCCGAAGTGGACGGGGACGCCGACGGATCCAGCGGGCCGGCCGATCCGGACGCGTCAGCGTCGGGCGCGGCCGCGACGCGGATGTCGGAACCGGAGTCGTGCGCGGTGAGGTATCCGGCGCCCGCGCCGATCACGATCGCGACCACCGCCCCCACGGCCAGCCAGCGCATCGGTAGCCGCATTGTGCCTCCGGTCAGCCCGGACGCCGGGGAGCGGCGTCCGTCGAAGGTGGACAGATCAGGTGAGGATGATACTCGGCGCGACCCGGCCGCCGTCCGGATCGATCCGCGTCATCCGGTCAGCTCGCCGATCCCTGGCCGAACGGCTCGCGGTCAGCATTCTTACCAACCCCGTTTTCGAGCGTTCTCGCTGCTCATGGCAGGCGTTGATCAAGTAACGGTAAGGAAACTTTACGAGACCTATTGACAACTATGCCCTCGCAGTAAGAACTTTTACCGCAACAGTTAACAGTCCTTGCCATTATCACGTATGTATACCCGTGAAGGGGCGTGCCAGCGATGGATCGCGAGGTGACCGTCAGTGCGGCGCACGACGACGCTGACGCGCTGCTGCCCCAGATCCAGGTACGCCTGACGGAGTTCACGGGGGCGTTGCGTCGGGTCGCTGATCATGTTCTGGCGGATCCGGCGGCGGCGGCGCGGGCGACGATCGTGGAGTTGGCGGAGCGT
>NZ_JBFBAZ010000155.1:0-17648 GCF_040682475.1 Hamadaea sp. NPDC051192 | reverse complement strand
GCCTGCGCCGCCTTCTCCACCCCGACGGCGCCCCGGCCGAAGTCGATGGTGTTCAGGTAGAAGCCCATGATCGTGTTCTTGTCGTACTTGTCCTCCAGCTTGCGGGCGAGGACCGCCTCACGCAGCTTCCGGGCGTACGAGATCTGGGCCTGATCGGTGGCGATCTTGATGTACTGCTGGGTGATCGTGGAACCACCCTGCGTCTCGTCGGTGGTCAGCGTCTTCCACGCGGCTCGCATGATGCCGGAGTAGGAGATGCCGTGGTGCTCGAAGAAGTCCTTGTCCTCGCCGGCGATCATGGCCAGCCGGGTCTTCTCCGGGACGGTGAGGATCGGCACCATGATGCGGTTCTCGGAGCCGAGCTGAGCGAGCTGCGTCTTGCTGTCGCCCGCCATGATCATGGTGGTCTGCGCGCTCTTGAAGTTCTCCGGCGTCAGCTCGCTCACGCTGTCGAAGTAATAGGTGCCGCCGATGGCGCCCACCCCGAAGACGATGAGGAAGGCCGCGAACGACGCGATCAGGATCTTGGTCCGCTTGGCCTTCTTCGCCTTGTCGGCGGACGCCTGCCGCTTCGGCCGTCCACCCGAGCCGCCGTCGCCGCCACGATCCCGGGGACCGCGGGGTCCACCCGGGCCGCGGCCGTCGCCACCACCCGGTCCCTCCTCATATCCCCGAGCGCGTACGCTCGCCCGCCCGGCGGGCGACACTGGTGCGCCGGGAACACTGGCGCGCCCCGAAGACCCCGGTACGCCGGCCCGGCCGACCGAGGCCCGTCCGGCCGAGCCGGGAACGGAGGCAGATCCGGCGGCGCCGGGAACCGAGGCGGACCCCACCGAGGCCGATCCGGCCGCCCGGCCGTAGCCGGGGCCGTTGTCCGGCCACTCCTCACGACGGCCCGAGGGGGAGGGCTGTCCACCTCGGCGAGCGGGGTCGTCGTCGTACTGATAGCCGTAGCCATCACTGTTGACTTGTGCTCGGCCGCGTCCGGCGTTGCCGGAGCCTGCGGGCCGGCCGTCGCCGGCGTCGCCGGGCCATCCGGCGTTGGGGTCGCCGTACGAACTCATCTGTCACACCGTTCCGGTCACGGCGGGGGTTCCGCCTGGTCGGATCGCCGGACCACCCGGGAGTGGCACAGCGGCGGGGGCTTCAACCGGTCGGCTCACGCCGTGGCTGCCCGGCCGGGGGAGGCCGGGAGAGCCCCCGTTGTTTCTTCGGGCGCGGGCGCACCCGCGGTACCCAGCAGGAACTGTTCCACAAGGTGGTTCCACGAACACCCGCGGCACACCTCTACCACGTAGACCTGGAATTCGCGTAAAGAAGTCGCCAGCTTCGCCAGCTCGGCCCGGGAGCGGGCCTGCCCAGCCGACTGCTTCAACTCGTCACCGTAGATGTAGTGGACGTACGTGACGAACTCGCGCCGGCAGATGGGGCACAGCTCCTCGGTCGCCTCACCGTGATAACGAGCCGCGGTCTTCAAATAGGACGAGGCGTCGCAGACCTCATAGGTCCCGACGTGGCCGGCATAGACCTCGCGTAACAGCGCACGGCGCTGTAACGCATAGTCAACTACCTGCCGTTGCGTCCGCATGCTTCAGAAGGGTAACGGCTCCACCGGACGCCCGCGACATCCGTGACGGTAAGTGACCAGCCGACGGCCCGCGTGATCTTTCCGCCACAGTATGACGAGCCCACCGGTTCCCAAGGATTGCTTCGGGGTATCTTCGCGTTCTAACCTACGGATGTATCGGGCCGATACATCGGCGCCGAACGCAGCGGGGAAGGAGGGCAAGCGTGCTCGACCTGGCCATCCTCGGCATCCTCCACGAGGCCCCCATGCACGGCTATGAGCTGCGGAAACAGCTTGCTCTCAAGATCGGCCCGATGCGGGCGGCCATCAGCTACGGCTCCCTCTACCCGACTCTCCGGCGGCTGCAGGCCAGCGGCTGGATTGCCGAGGCGGGCGAGAGTTCGGCCGACGACGAAGCGGTCCCGCCGCTGACCAGCCGGCGTGGCCGAGTCGTGTACAAGATCACAGCCGAGGGCAAGGAGCGCTTCCAGGAGCTGCTCGCCCAGACCGGCCCGGAGACCTTCGACGATCCCGGGTTCGGGGTGCACTTCGCCTTCTTCGCCCGGACCGACGCGGAGATCCGGCTGCGCATCCTCGAAGGCCGCCGCCGCAAGGTCGAAGAACGCCGCGAAGGGCTGCGCGACGTGCTCGCCCGCGCCGCGGAGCGCGTCGACGCGTACACGCTGGAACTGCAACGGCACGGCCTCGACGCGGCCGAGCGCGAGGTGCGCTGGCTGGAGGAGCTGATCGCCAACGAGCGGTCCGGCCGGCCGCCGTCGCAACGCGCCGAGAGCGCGACCGATCCCCAGACTTCCGCGGTCCAACCGGGCCACGAAGAAGAACCGCCTGGCCAGACGCCGAGGCGGATGTGAACAAGAAGGAGGCACCCAGATGGGTTCCGTCCGCGTAGCCATCGTCGGCGTCGGCAACTGCGCCTCGTCCCTGGTTCAGGGCGTCGAGTACTACCGCAACGCCGACCCCAGCGAGCGCGTACCGGGTCTTATGCATGTCGATTTCGGGGGATACCACGTTCGTGACGTCGAGTTCGTCGCGGCGTTCGACGTCGATGCGAAGAAGGTCGGCCAGGATCTCGCCGCGGCCATCGTGGCCAGCGAGAACAACACGATCAAGCTCTGCGACGTGCCGCCGACGGGCGTGACCGTCCAGCGCGGTCCGACGCACGACGGGCTGGGCCAGTACTACCAGGAGATCGTGCAGGAGTCCGACGAGACGCCGGTCGACGTGGCCGAGGCGCTGCGGGCGGCCAAGGTCGACGTCGTGGTCTCCTACCTGCCGGTCGGTTCGGAGGTCGCCGACAAGTTCTACGCGCAGGCGGCGATCGACGCCGGTTGCGCCTTCGTGAACGCGCTGCCGGTCTTCATCGCTTCGGACCCGGTGTGGGCGAAGAAGTTCGAAGACGCCGGTCTGCCGATCGTCGGCGACGACATCAAGTCCCAGGTCGGTGCGACCATCGTGCACCGCGCGCTGGCGAAGCTGTTCGAGGACCGCGGCGTGGAGCTGCTGCGGACCTACCAGCTGAACTTCGGCGGGAACATGGACTTCATGAACATGCTGGAGCGCACCCGCCTGGTCTCGAAGAAGATCTCGAAGACCCAGTCGGTCACGTCCCAGATCCCGCACGAGATCAACAAGGGCGATGTACACATCGGACCGTCGGACCACGTGCCGTGGCTGTCGGACCGCAAGTGGGCCTACATCCGGCTCGAGGGTCGCGCCTTCGGCGACGTTCCGCTGAACGCCGAGCTCAAGCTCGAGGTGTGGGACTCGCCGAACTCGGCCGGCGTCATCATCGACGCGGTACGCGCGGCGAAGATCGCCCTCGACCGCAAGATCGGCGGCCCGATCCTGTCGGCGTCGAGCTACTTCATGAAGTCGCCGCCGGTGCAGTACAACGACCACGACGCGCACGAGGCCGTCGAGGCCTTCATCCGTGGCGAGGTCGAGCGCTGAACCACCCCGCCGAACAGATCGACGGGATAGCATCCTCCCCGGCAAGGTCCATTCAGGATTTTCTGGGGAGGATGCTTTGCGTAGAAGGACGATTTTCAAAGCCGCCGCCGCTGCGGCTGCGGCCGCTCCGGCCGCTGCGCTGCTCGGCGAGTCACCGGCCCAGGCGTACGCCGCTTATGACGTGGCCGTCTGCGAGCAGTACCACAATCAGATCCAGATCTACCCGTCCGGTTCGGCGTGGAGCACGTCGACGCTGAAGTGGAGCTTCAGCCCGGGTACGGCGAACGGCTGGTCGAACCTGTCGGACGTGAAGTTCCGCAACACCGCGGCGTTCGGCGAGGTCGCCCTCGTAACGGCGTCCGGCGGCAGGGTCGGCATCGTCGACAAGACCACCGAGGCCGCGCAGGAACTCAACGACGTGCTCTGGTCGGCGACGCCGGGCAACAACCCGCACGCCATCGAGCGCATCCCCAACATCGGCGCGATCGTGGTGGCCTCCTCCGGCGGATACCTCTATCTCTACGGCCCCACCGCCATCAGCGACCCGAGCACGCTGGCACTGGTCCAGACGATCTCCTTCGCCGGCGCGCACGGCGTCTGGTGGGACGACGTCGCCGGCAAGCTGTGGGCGATCGGCCAGGACTACGCGCGCATCTACACCGTGTCGGGCACCTATCGGTCCACCCGCCTGGCGCTGTCACGCTCCATCTCGATCGGCGCGCACCTCGGGCACAGCCTCGACGCCAGCTACTCCGACAGCAACCGGCTGCTCGCGACGGACGGCAGCAAGGTCATGACGATCGACAAGACGACGTACGCGGTGACTCAGGCGTACGCCGACAACTCGGTGAAGTCCTACTCGCAGCACAGTTCGGGCGAGGGTTTCTGGGTGCAGGCCACCGGCTCGACCTACCACGGGGACACCCGGAACTGGGTCAGCCCCAGCGTCCAGTTCTTCGACTCCGCCGGGGTGAAGTCGTTCACGCGCTCGCTGTCCTACGGCGCCGAGTTCTACAAGGCTCGCCTGCACAACGTCAACTTCCACTGAGAGTCATCAATTAGTCACGCAGCAGGGAACCCGGCAAGAAGGCCTTTACCGGATCGTCGGGTTCCTGTCACAGTGGGCTTATGCCTAAGGCACCCGTGCTGGACAAGGTCGCGGTGGATCTCGCCCGTGGTCACACCCAGCCCGCCATCCAGAGGCTGAGCAGCCTGGTCAACGCGTACCCGCATGACCTGGATCTGCGTCATCGCCTCGCCGCCGTGCACCGGATGACCGGCAACGCCGTCGAAGCCGGTCGCTGGGACTACCTCAACCCGACCGCTGAGCCGGCCGAGACGGCCGCGTTCGAGCGGGCGTTCCCGTCCGCGCCGCGCCGGCTGGCCGCGCTTCGCTGGCACGGAACGGCCGACCTGGCTCCGACCGAGCACGCCCGGCGGCGGCTCGTCGAGCTGACTGAGGCGGCCGCCGAGGAGGTCCCCGCTCCCGCCGAGGAGCGACCGCACCGGCATCGGTTCCTGACCGCCGCCGCGCTCATCGCCGGAGCCGTGGTCGTCGTGGCACTGGCCGTCCTGGGCGCTGTGACCATCCTTCAGATCTTCTGAGAGCTGTGTTGCGGTTTCGTTACATTCGCGCCTAGCATCCACAGTCGTCAACCCAGATCATGTGTGAGTGGCAAAAGCCGATGTCCTCGCCCGGGTCAAGCGGGACCTTGCCGCTGGTCATACCTACCCGGCCACGCAGCGGTTACGGACGCTCGTCGCCTCGCATCCGGACGACCTGGAGATCTACCGGCTGCTCTGCTCGGTCTATCGGCAGACCGGCAACCTCGCCGAAGCCGGCCGCTGGGGTTTCCTGACCGACGAGGTACGCCCTGACGAACTCGCCGCGTTCGCCCGAGTCCACACCAACCCCTGGTCCCGCGTACGCCTCCTGCGGTGGACCGGCGACCCGGCGACGCTGGCCGAGCCGATTCAGCAGCGCCTGAGCGAGCTGCTCGCCGAGGCCGAGCACTCCGGGCCGCCGGAGATCTGGGTGGGCTCCTACCGCGCCCCGGCGAAGACCCGCGGCTCGCTGGGCCCGTGTCTGTTCACCGCGATCGCCCTCGGCATCGTCGTCGTCCTCGCCGGGATCGGCGCCATCCGAGCCATCGCTTGGCTGGTCGAATAGTCCGAGCCTGGCTGGTCGAATAGTCCGATTCTGCCGCCCGGCGAGCGGGTGAACAGCTCGTGCTGCAGGTCACGATTCGCCGTTCTTTCACATACGCTGGTCGCGTGCCACCGCCGACCACCTCGTCCGCCGTCGCCGCTGACCTGGAGCGCAAGGTCGACGGCCACTATCTGCGGGCCATCCTCGGCGCTCGGGAATTCCGCCGGCTGCTCACCGTCCGGCTGCTCAGTCAGCTCTCCGACGGCTGGTTCCAGGCCGGGTTGGCCGGTTCGCTGCTGTTCAATCCGTCGAAGCAGTCCAGCGCCTTGGCGGTGGCCTCGGGCTTCGCCATGCTGCTGCTGCCGTACTCGCTGCTGGGACCGTTCATCGGGGTGTTCCTGGACCGCTGGGACCGCCGGATCGCGCTGGCGCTGGCGAACCTGAGCCGAGCGGTGCTGGTCGTTCCGGCGGTGGCCTTGATCTGGATCGGCGACCAAGGGCCTAGCTTCGGCCTGGCCGCTTTGCTCGTGATCGCGATCAACCGCTTCTTCCTGGCCGGGCTGTCCGCGTCGCTGCCGAAGGTGGTCGAGGACTCCCGGCTGGTCACGGCGAACGCACTGGCCTCGACCGCCGGCACGATCTGCTACTCGATCGGGCTGTTCACGTCGGCGGCGTTGGTCGCCACCTCGGTCGTGCACACCACCCAGCACGGGTACGCCGGGATCGCTGCTTTCGCCGCACTCGGCTACCTCGCGTCCGGCGTGCTCACGTACGTCTCCTTCCGGCCGGGCACGCTCGGCCCGGAAGACGACGAGCGGCCGGCGATCGGGGTGTGGACCGCCGTCGTCGACGTCGCCCGGGGAATGATCCGCGGTCTGCGGCACCTCGCCGAGCGGCCGCCCGCGGCCCGCGCGATGTTGCTGACCGGCGGGCATCGGTTCCTCTACGGCTATCTCACCCTGGCCGTGCTGCTGCTCTACAGCCGGTATTTCGGCCACGGCACCGCGAACCACACGACGCAGTCGCTGTGGTCGCTCGGTCAGGTCGTCATCGCGGGCGCGGCCGGCGCCGGCATCGCCGCCGTGATCACCCCGGCTGCGAGCCGCCGATTCGGCCCCCAACGCTGGATCACCCTGCTGCTCGCCGGGATCGCCGTCGCGATCGTCGCCCTCGGGCTGCCCTTCATCGCCCCGCTGCTGCTGGTGGCGGCCGCGCTGATGAACATCGCGTCGCAGAGCATGAAGATCATCGTGGACGCGACGTTGCAGCACGAGTGCGAGGACGACTATCGAGGCCGCATCTTCAGCCTGAACGACACCGTCTTCAACGGGGTCATGGTGCTCGGGCTGTTCCTCGCGGCGCTGACCCTCCCGCCCAACGGACGCTCGGCGGGTGCCCTCATCGGCATCGCGATCGGGTACGCCCTGCTCGCCGCGTGGTACGGCGGCCTACTGCGGCGGCGGCGAGCCGGGCCGGCCCCCTCCGAAAAGGCGGAGTCGGCCTAGAGGTTGTCCTCGGCCCAGGCGCGCAGTTCGTGCTCGGCCTCGTCCTGACTGAGCGGGCCCCGCTCCAGGCGTACCTCTTTGAGATGCTTCCAGGCCTTGCCCACCAGCGGGCCCGGCGGCAGCCCGAGCAACTCCATGATCGCGTTGCCGTCGAGGTCGGGCCGGACCTTGGCCAGGTCCTCCTCGGCGGCGATCCGGGCGATGCGCTCTTCGAGCGCGTCGTAGTCGGCGGCGAGTTGCGCGGCCTTGCGCCGGTTCCGGGTCGTGCAGTCCGACCGGGTGAGCTTGTGGAGGCGGGCGAGCAGCTCGCTGGCGTCGTGGACGTAGCGGCGGACGGCCGAGTCGGTCCACTCCCCGCGGCCGTAGCCATAAAAGCGCAGGTGCAGCGTGATCAGGCCGACCACCGGGCTGATCACGTCCTTGGGGTACTTGAGCAGCTTGAGCCGGTGCTTGGCCATCCGTGCGCCGACCAGCTCGTGATGGTGGAAGCTGACCCGGCCGTCGGAGCCGACCGCCTTGGTCGCCGGCTTGCCGATGTCGTGCAGCAGCGCGGCCAGGCGCAGCACCAGGTCGGGCCCGCCGTCGGCGATGTCGAGGTTCACCGCGTTCTGCACCACCGTCAGGGTGTGCTCGTAGACGTCCTTGTGTTGGGCGTGCTCGTCGATCTCCATCTTCAGCTCGGTCAGCTCCGGGAGGAAGATCTCCGCCAGCCCGGTCTCGACCAGCAACCGCAGGCCGGTCACCGGGTCCTCGCCGAGCAGGAGCTTGCTGAACTCCTCCCGTACGCGTTCCGCCGTGATCCGGGTGAGCTGCCCCGACATGTCGGACATCGCGCGGATGACCGGCTCGTCGACGACGAAGCGGAGTTGGGCGGCGAATCGGGCGGCGCGCAGCATCCGCAGCGGATCGTCGCCGAAGCTCTGCTCGGGGGCCTTCGGCGTCCGGATCATCCGCTCGTGCAGATCCCGGAGTCCGCCGTAGAGGTCGGTGAACCGGTGATCGTGCAGGCTGACGGCCATCGCGTTGATGCTGAAGTCGCGACGGCTCAGATCATCGGAGAGCGAGGTGCCGTACTGCACCGCCGGGTTGCGGCTGACGCCGTCGTAGGACTCCGCCCGATAGGTCGTGATCTCCAGGCGCAGCCCGTCGCGGAACGCCCCGATCGTGCCGAACTCCCGCCCGGTCTCCCAGGTGGCCTCGGCCCAGCCCTTGACGATGCGCAGCGTCTCGTCCGGATGTGCGTCGGTGCAGAAGTCGAGATCATCGCCGAGGCGGCCCAGGAGCGCGTCGCGGACGGAGCCGCCGACGAGGTGGATGTCGTGCCCGGCCTGGGCGAACCGGCGGCCCAGTTCGTCGGCCACGGGAAAACGCGCCAGCAGCGCGTGCACGGCTTCGCGCTGGGCGGTGGTCAGGTCGTTCGTGTTCGACATCGGTCAGCCAGCCTACCGGGCGGGTGCGGTGCGCTCGCGCCCCGGATCGCTTTGATCACCTCAGGAACCGGGCCTTGATCACCTAGGAGCGGCGTGAAAGCGGAGCGTCGCGCGAGCCGTTAGGGTGGCGCGGTGAGCAGAGATCCCGAGCACGACTGGTTCCCCTGGGACGAGACGGGGACGTTTCCCCGGATCGATCCGGATTCGACCGTGTTGCTGCCCCGGATCAGCGATCCGTCCCCGGCCGGGGAGACCGAAGCCGCCGCCGAGCGGACGATGATCGTGCCGCAGATCCGCCCCACCCGGAATCAGCCGCCGCCCGCCGCCCCCGCACGGACGACGGAGGCCCCGAAGCCGCCGGAGGGCAACACCGCCGCGGGCAACTCCGCCCTGATGGCGATCGGGTCGCTGGTCAGCCGGGGCACGGGCTTCCTGCGTACGGCGATGATCGCGGCAGCGCTCGGTGGGGCCGCGTTGGGACTCGGCGACGCGTACACGGCGGCGCAGTTCTTCCCCGGCATGGTCTACGAGTTCCTCATCGGCGGCGTCCTGTCCAGCGTCGTCGTCCCGGTGCTCGTCCGGGCCCGCGATCGTGACCCCGACGGGGGAGAGGCGTACGCCCAGCGGCTGCTCACGCTGGCCGCCCTGGTGCTCGGCGGCGCGGCCGTCATCGCCACCCTCTGCGCGCCGATCCTCACGATCATCTTCACGACCGCCGACACCGGGCAGGACTACCGGGAACTCGTCACCGCGCTGTCCTACTTCACCCTGCCGGCCATCTTCTTCTTCGGGATCTCGGCCATCCTGGCGGCGTACCTGAACACTCGTGGCAGCTTCGGCCCGCCGATGTGGACGCCGATCCTCAACAACGTCGTCGTGATCACGACGTGCGCGCTGTTCATCGCGTTCTTCGGGGCGGTGGCCCGGCAGGCCGGCGACGTCAGTCCGGGGATGGTCGTCCTGCTCGGCGGCGGCACGCTGCTCGGCATCATCCTCCAGACGGCCGGCCTGCTCCCGGCGCTGCGCCGGGCCGGGTTCCGCTGGCGCGCACGGTTCGACTTCCGAGCCCTCGGGCTGCGGCACCTGGGCCACCTCGGCGGCTGGATGTTCTGCTACGTCGCGGTCAGCCAGATCGGCGTACTGGTCCTGCTCCGCCTGCTCAGCGGCAACAGCCTGCTGATCTACAACAACGTCTTCCTGCTGATGATGATGGCGCACGGGATCGTCGCCGTCTCGATCGTCACCGCGCTCATGCCGCGCATGTCCGCCGCGTCGGCCGCCGGTCGCCTCGGCGACGTCGTCGAGGACCTCGCCAAGGGCGTCCGCACCACGTCGGCGGTGCTCGCGCCGATCGCGGTGGTCTTCGTCTTCCTCGCCGGGCCCACGATGACCGCGTTGTTCGTCCGCGGCGCGTTCACCGCCGAGAACGCGAACGACGGCGCGGCGGTGCTGGTCATGGCCGGCATCTCGCTGATCCCGTTCTCTCTCAGCCAGCTCTTCACGTTCGCCTTCTACGCGCTGCCCGACACGAAGACGCCCGCGGTCCTCAACATCCCGGTCGTACTGCTGCGCATCATCGTCCAGGTGGTCCTGTTCGGCTCGCTCGCCGCCGGCGGCGTGATGCTCGGCAACGGCATCTCCTACCTCCTCGCGATCGGGCTCAGCGCCTGGCAGCTGCGCAACCGGATCGGTCCGCTGGGCCTCGGCGGCACGGCGATGGTCCTCGCGCGGGTGGCGGCCGCCATGATCGCGGCCGGTCTCGTCGGCTGGGGCTCCACGCTCGGCCTGCGGGCGGTGGGCGTCGACAGCGCCTGGGTCCAGCTCATCCTGGGCGGCGGGCTGATCGTCGTGGCCTACCTCGCGGCCGCGAAGGCGCTGCGGATCCGCGAGATCGACGAGGTCTTCGACCTCCTCCAGCGGGTACGCCGAAAGCTGATCCGCCGCTAGTCGTCAAGAGCACTGCTCACTTCTTGGCTCGGCGAGCCGTTCCGAAGATGGAGCGGACGATGGCGGCCCCCGCCGCCGCGGCCGCGCCCTTGATCAAGTTCTGGGTCGTCCGGGACTTCAGCACCTGCTCCACCATGCCCGGCTCCGGCTTCGCCGCCTTCGTCGCCTTGGCCGACTTCGGCGCCTCAGCCTGTGGACCACCCTGTGGATAACTACCTTCCTCAGGCGTGGTGACCTGTGGATTCAACCGGGACAGCAGCATCTCGTACGCCGATTCCCGATCCACGGCTTCGGCGTACTTCGAGTAGAGCGGAGAGTTCTTCGTGCTCTCCTCCAGCAGGGTGGCCGGGGCCGCGGCCATCAGCGACTGCGGCGCTCGGAGGCGGGTCCACGCGACCGGCGTCGGGGCGCCTTTCTCCCCGAGGACGGTGACGATCGCCTCGCCGGTGCCGAGCTGGGTGAGCACCGCTTCCAGGTCGTACTCCGACTTGGGGAAGGTCGATGCGGTCGCCTTGAGCGCCTTCGCGTCGTCCGGCGTGTACGCCCGCAGCGCGTGCTGTACCCGGTTGCCGAGCTGCGCCAGCACGTCGGGATGCACGTCCTTCGGGGTCTGGGTGACGAAGAAGACGCCCACGCCCTTGGACCGGATGAGCCGGACGGTCTGGGTGATCGACTCCAGGAACGACTTGGACGCGTCCTTGAAGAGCAGGTGCGCCTCGTCGAAGAAGAAGCAGAGCTTGGGCTTGTCCGGGTCGCCCACCTCGGGCAGATCCTGGAACAGGTCGGCGAGCAGCCACATCAGGAAGGAGGAGAAGAGCGCGGGCTGCTGCACGACCCCGGGCAGTTCGAGGATGGACACCACGCCCTTGCCGTCCGGAGTGGTCCGGAGCAGGTCCGCGCTGGCGAACTCGGGCTCGCCGAAGAAGTCCTCCGCGCCCGCGTCCGAGAAGGCGATCAGCTCACGCAAGAGGACGCCCGCGGTCTGCTTCGCCAGCCCACCCAGGCTCTTCAGCTCCGCCGCGCCCTCGTCGGAGCCGAGGAACTGGATCACCGACCGGAGGTCCTTCAGATCCAGCAGGGGCAGCCCCTTCTTGTCGGCGTAGTGGAAGACCAGGTTGAGCGAGGACGACTGGACGTCGGTCAGCCCGAGCACCTTGCTGAGCAGGATCGGCCCGAAGCTCGTCACCGTCGCCCGGATGGGCGTTCCGGCGCCCCGCCCGCCCAGCGTGAAGAACTCGGCCGGGTACGCCGTCGGCGTCCACTCCTGGCCCATCTCCCGCATGCGAGCGGTGATCTTGTCGTTGGCCTCGCCCGCGACCGCCATTCCGCTGACGTCGCCCTTGATGTCGGCCAGAAACACCGATACGCCGGCCGCACTCAACTGTTCAGCCATGACCTGAAGCGTCTTCGTCTTACCGGTGCCCGTCGCCCCGGCTACCAGACCATGCCGGTTCAGCAGGGCCAGCGGTACGCGAATCGGGGCGGACGCGTCCACGGAGCCGTCCACGACGAGCGCGCCGAGATCCAACGCGGGGCCGTCGAAGGCGTACCCGGATTTGACTGCCGCCACTTGCTCAGCGCTCACGCTGCCCCCTTCCATCCGGCTTCATCCAAGTTTTCCGGATCTAGGGGCTTTGTAGGTCCAAATACGACATCTTCGGCTTGATCCACCCGCCGGAGGACGGCAAGGTGTCGCGAGTTTGTTTCAGACCGGTAAGGTCGCACCCAGTGTGCGCCGAGAGCGCTTAGGCTACGAGATGAGCGAGACCGCCAGTCCGCAGATGGCCCAGCACCGAGGGAGGACGGGGTGACCCAGGTCGACGAAGGTCAGCCGGTGGCGGAGCGGGAACGCCGCCCAGCAGACCAGCCGCCTGCGGAAGCCGAGTTCGCCGCGGGCGCCGATGCCGACTCGGACAGTCCGCCCGCCGCCGTGCGGGCGGCCGACGTGGGCGAGGTCCTGGCCGAGCGCTACCGCCTCGAAGAGCACATCAACAATGACGCCGCAGGCCGGCAGGTCTGGCGTGGCGTCGACATCATGCTGCTGCGCCCGATCGCGGTCGTGCTGCGCGCGCCGGGCGGCGACGCCGCTCAGGAGATGTTGGCGGCCGCCGTGACGGCGAGCCGGGTCGTACATCCGAACCTCATCGGCGTCTACGACGCGATCGACGAGGTCGACCGGGCCTACGTCGTCCGGGAGTGGATCGAGGGCGTCTCGCTGCGGCAGATGGTCGAACCCGACGGCGCGCTCGACGCCGATCGCGCGATCAGCATCAGCCACGCGGTCGCCGACGCCGCGTCGGCGTTGCACGCCAGCGGCATGGCGCACGGCAACATCCACCCCGGCACGGTGCTCATGGCCGACGACGGCCGAGTGGTGCTGACCGACGCCCGCGCCGGTTCGGCGACCAACGACGGCGACGTCCGGGCCATCGGCGGCCTGCTCTACTACGCGCTGACCGAGCAGTGGCCGCAGAAGGAGGCGGGGCCGACCGCCCTGCCAGACGCGGTCCGCGACGAATACGGCGTACTGGCCGCTCCTCGCCAGGTGCGCGCGGGGATTCCGACGCACATCGACGACCTGGTCTACGACCTGCTCGACCCGAAGGTGACGCTCCCGAGCGCCGACGTGCTGGCCGCCGAACTCGGCCGGCTCGACGTCGGTCCCGAGGAGCGCGGCTACGGCCCGCTGCGGTTCAGCGATTCGCTGCCCGAGCCGCCCCGGCAGGCGCCCCGCAAACTCATGTACGGCGTCGCCGCGGCGGTCGTGCTGGCCATCGTCGGGCTGACCCTGAGCGCCAAGGCGCTGACCAGCAAGGACGAGCCTGGCGGTGGTGGCCCGACGACGAGCGCCGGTCCCTCCTCCGCCGCCACGCCGGTGGTGGACCCGGTGGTCTACACCCTGACCGGATCGCAGATCGGCCTGTTCGACCCCTACGGCGGCAAGGACGAGACCGCCGGGCTCGGCAACGCGGTCGACGGCAAGAAGAGCACCGGCTGGAAGACCGACCACTACAACCAGAACTTCGGCCCCGGCGGGATCAAGCCCGGCATGGGCCTGGTCATCGACCTCGGCGCGGCCAAGGCGGTCGCCGACGTCACCGTCGTGCTGTCCGACAACGGCGCCTCCGTGAAGCTGCTCGGCGGCAACACGGTCCCCGACCAGGGCGCGCTGACCTCGTTCACGCAGATCGGCGGGGCGCTCGACGAGTTCAACGGCACCAACATGGTGTTCAGCACCGAGGACGCCGCCCAGGTCCGCTACCTCGTGCTGTGGATCAGCGGGATCCCCCGCGACCCGGAAGACGGCTCCAACCGGTACCAGATCGGCGTTCAGGAGATCACGGTCCGGGTGAAGTGATGCTTCCGCTGTCGGACGAGGATCTGCTGGCCGCGCACGTCGCCGGAGATCGCGAGGCCTTCGCCGAACTCGTCCGGCGGCACCGGGACCGGCTGTGGGCCGTCGCCGTGCGTACGCTGCACGACCGGGAGGAAGCCGCCGACGCGCTCCAGGACGCGCTGCTCAAGGCGTACCGGTCGGCCGAAGGCTATCGAGGCGAGGCGGCCGTGACCACCTGGCTGCACCGCATCGTCGTGAACTCGTGCCTCGACCGAGTACGCCGCCGGCAGGCCCGGCCGACCGTCCCGTTGCCTGGCGAGTCGACGGAGGACGAGGGCCGACGCCGCCCCGAGCCCGCCTCCCCGGTGATCGACCACGACACCCACCTCGTCGTACGCCAGGCGCTGGCCCAGCTCCCCGAGGAGCAGCGAGCCGCCCTGATCCTGGTCGACGTCCAGGGGTATCCGGTCGCGGAAGTCGCCACGATCTTGGGCGTCGCCGAAGGTACCGTGAAGAGCCGCTGCTCCCGTGGCAGAGCCCGGCTCGCGACGATGCTGAGTGACCTACGTAACGGCGGGAACCCACCTGGTCACGGCGACGTCTCAGGCATATCACGGGCAGGGCTAGATCAGGCGGGAGGTCGGTCGGCATGAGCCCCATCAACCAGCCCGACCTCGATCTGCTCGCCGATTACGTCGGCGGGGCGCTCGACGGCACGCCGGAGGCCGACCAGGTCAGCGAGCGGATCCGGACCGACATCACGTGGGCAGCCGCACACGCCGACCTCGTCGCCGCCACGGACGACGTCCAGGGCCGGCTACGTACGCTCGGCGGCGAATCGGAGACGATGCCGGACGACGTCTGGGGCCGGCTGGAGGCGACGCTGCTGGCCGAGCCGCCGATCGGGGCGCCCGATCCGAACGGCCCGACCCGGCCGGTCGACAACCGTCCGGCGGACAACCGCCCGGCCGGGCGGGCGGCCACTCGTCGCCGCCGCTGGGCGCCGGTGCTGGTCGGTCTCGTCATCCTCGCCGCGTTGGGGATCGGTATCTCGGCGTTGCGCCCGCTGACCGACGCGGCCAACGACAGCGGCGGCAGCGCCAACGCCCCCATGTCAGCACCGGATACCGAAGCCGCGTCCGCCGCCCGGTTCGCCACCGGCCGCGACTATTCCGAGACCACGTTGGTGCTGGCGACCGACTTCGGCAACGCCAACACCCTGCGGGCGACCGAGACCAGCCCGGAGAAGTCGGCGTCGGGCGCGCCCGCCCCGTTCTCCTCCTTCGCGTCGCCGGTGCCGGACGCGCTGTCCCGGCTGCTCACCGAGGCCGACCTGAGCCGCTGCCTGACCTGGGTCACCCAGCAGGTGCCCGGCACGGTGGTCGGCGTCGACTACGCCCGGTACGCCGGTTCCCCCGCGCTGATCGTGGTGACGCGTACCGCCGACGACGCCCGCTGGGTGGCGGTGGCCGGGCCGGACTGCGGCGTGGGGAACAATGCTGACCTCGTGGTGAGCAAGCGCGTCGGGTGACCTCGCGCACGCCTGCGCGGCCCGGGAATTCCACATCCGTACGATGGCGTTTCTAGGGTCGGTGACGCGGTCCGTCCCCATGGCAGATGCCCGAGGAGCAACTGTGAGCGACGTCAGGAACTTGATCATCATCGGATCCGGTCCCGCCGGATACACGGCGGCGGTCTATGCCGCGCGGGCGAACCTGAATCCGCTCGTGATCGAGGGCTTCGAATCCGGCGGCGCGCTCATGACCACGACCGAGGTCGAGAACTTCCCCGGCTTCCCGGACGGGATCATGGGCCCGCAGCTGATGGACCAGATGCGCAAGCAGGCCGAGCGCTTCGGCGCCGAGTTCCTGACCGACAACGCCACCCGCGTCGACCTGAGCGGTGACGTGAAGAAGGTCTGGGTCGGCGAGACGGAGTACGCCGCCCGCGCGGTCATCCTCAGCACCGGCTCGGCCTGGCGGCCGCTGGGCGTACCGGGGGAGCAGGAGTTCCTGGGCCACGGCGTGTCGTCCTGCGCGACCTGTGACGGCTTCTTCTTCCGCGACCACCACATCGTGGTCGTGGGCGGCGGCGACTCCGCGATGGAGGAGGCGACCTTCCTGACGAAGTTCGCCGAGACCGTGACGATCGTCCACCGTCGCGACGAGTTCCGCGCCAGCAAGATCATGGCCGAGCGCGCCCTGGCCAACCCGAAGATCAAGGTCGCCTGGAACTCCGCGATCGACGAGATCTTCGGTTCCGACGGCAAGGTCACCGGCGTCACGCTGCACGACACCGTCACCGGCGAGCAGCGCAAGCTCGACGTGACCGGCGTCTTCGTGGCGATCGGCCACGACCCCCGCAGCGAGCTGTTCCGGGGCCAGGTGGAGCTGGACGACGACGGCTACGTCGTCACCCAGGGCCAATCGACCTATACGAACCTGCCCGGCGTCTTCGCCGCCGGCGACCTGGTAGACCACACCTACCGCCAGGCCATCACCGCGGCCGGCTCCGGCTGCGCCGCCGCGCTCGACGCCGAGCGCTGGCTGGCCCACCTCCACTGATCAGCGCCAACCGCAAAGGAGACCCCCATGGGTGCCAAGGTCGTCACCGACGACACTTTCGTCAGCGATGTGCTCCAGTCCGACAAGCCGGTCCTGGTGGACTTCTGGGCCGAGTGGTGCCAGCCGTGCCGCAAGGTGTCGCCGGTGCTGGAGGAGATCGCCAACGAGATGGGCGACCGGGTACGCATCGTGAAGGTCAACATCGACGAGAACCCGGAGACCACCCGTGCGTACCGGGTGATGTCGGTTCCGACGCTGACCATCTTCAAGGGCGGCCAGCCGGTGCAGTCCGTGGCCGGTGCGAAGCCCAAGGGCGACCTGGTCCGGCTCATCGAGTCGGCTCTCTGAGTCCAGCAGCAGGCTTCTTCGGCCCCGTCGGCGTTCACTGACGGGGCCGAAGCCGTTTCGTCTGCCGTTTTCGGCGACGCGCACGGTACGCTCCCGTGGGCTTTCTCCTCGCACATCCGGCAAGCCGGACACGCCGCCGCTGGTTAGGCCGGCCGTGGTGCGGGGGATGGGTCCGGGAAGGTTTCGGCAGGAGGTGGTTCGTGCGTCCGATCCGGCGGGGCGACCAGGGCGCGGCTGTGCTCGAGATCCGCGGCATCCTCGCGGGCATGAGCCTGGCTGTCGACAAGCCCGATGACGCTGCCCACTTCACCGACGACATGGAACGCGGTGTGCGGGCTTTCCAGCAGAGCCGCGGATTGTCGGTCGACGGCGAAGTGGGCGACGAGACGTGGAGAGCACTGCTCGCCGCGCAGTGGCATCTGGGCGCCCGGACGCTCTACCACGCCGTGCCCGACGCGATCACCGGCGACGACGTACGCCAGCTGCAGGAACGTCTGCTGGAGATGGGCTACGACGTCGGCCGGGCCGACGGGGTCTACGGGCCGCGTACGGCGCGAGCGGTGGCGCAGTTCCAACGAGAGGTCGGCCTGACGCCGGACGGGGCCTGCGGCCCCCAGACGCTGCACGCGCTGCGCCGGCTCGGCCGCAAGGTCGTCGGCGGCGCCCCGTTGCGGCTCCGGGAGGAGCAGGTCTTCCAGGCGTACGGCCCGGTGCTGGTCGGCCGGCAGATCGTCATCGACCCCGGGCACGGCAGCGCCGACGATCCCGGGGTCACCGTCCCGGACGGGCCGCTGCGGTGGTCCGAGGCCGATCTCGCGTACGACTTGGCC
>NZ_JBFBAZ010000154.1:0-18265 GCF_040682475.1 Hamadaea sp. NPDC051192 | reverse complement strand
CGCATCAGGGTTCTGGGTCGAATCTTGGGCCAAGATTCGACCCAGAACCCTGATCCAGTGCCACTGCGGATCGAGTGCCACCGTGGATCCAGGGCTACCGCGGATCCAGTGCGACCGCGCCCCGAGCACCTAGCGCGCCGGGGGACCGTCCCGCAGCACGGAGCCGGAGGCGAGCCGCGTACCCGCGAACTCGACCATTCCGTCGGCCAGGTCGGCCCGGCGGAGGTCGATCCGCCCGCCCGCGATGAGCGCCCCGATGAACAGCACGTACGCGCCGACGAGCCGGGCAGCGGTGAACGTGACGCCTCCGCCGAGGCACCGCATGCCGTAGAAGACCAGTTTGCCGTGCGCGAGGCTGGCCCGGGTGAAGTCGAGCGCGCCGGCGCTGACCACGGTCAGCGAGAAGTCGACCGTCGCGCCCGTGAAGGTCGCGCCGGTGAAGTCGAGCCGCCCGCCGTCGAAGACCGCTCCCGTGAAGTCGACGAGGCCGCCTTCGAACGCTGTCCCGGTGAAGTCCACCTGCCCACCGGCGAAGACCGCGTCCGCGAAGCCGACGTGCTGCTGGGTGAAGGTCGCGCCGCGCAGGACGAACCGTCCACCGGTGAAATGAGCGCCGCGGAACGTGCGCGCTGGGATCAACGCCCCGGTCAGGTCCATGTCGAAGCCGCCCCAGCCGTCGTCGCGGCGCAGCCGGTCACCGAGCACCGCCAGCGCCTCGCCCGCTTGCGGGCCGCCCTCGCGTACGTGGGCGCACAGCGCGTCGACGCACCGCTGCCGTCCGATCGGCCACGCGTCGGCCAGCTCCGCGATGCTCAGGGCCGCGCCCGGCTCATTCTCCGCGAGACGTTGCCGCAGCCGCGCCAGCTCCGGTCGGCGGGTCAATCGCCACCACCAAGGGGTACGCCCAACGGTGCGGTCGACGTCGGTCATCAGCGTCCCACCGCCTCGAGCCGGTAGGTTCCGGCCGGGAGGGCGCCGTAGTAGCGGGCGAATCGGATCTCGTCGACCTGGCCGGTGAGCGTAAGCAGCCGGGCGTGCAGCGCCGAGTCGCTGTCCACGATGTAGTGGTAGGCCCCGTCGCGGATCTCCCAGCGCCGGGTCAGGGTCAATTCGATCGTCAGGCTCATCCGCGGGGTTCCCTTCGCTGTCGCCGTCGCTGGGGTGGGGCCGGTGGGCCCCACCCCGGTTTCCTCAGGCCGTTCGCCGCCGGTGCCAGAACCAGCCGACCGTGGGCGTCCCGAGCACCGCGGCGGTGACCGCGGCGACGGTGGCTCCGGGGCCGGCCGAGTAGCCCCGGCACAGCACCACCGCCAGGATCACCATCACCGCGGTGGCGGTGACGACGACCACGAACTCTCCGGTCCGGCCCATGCGGTCGTGGGTCTGGAGAGTGAACCGTTTGTTGACGAAATCCAGCTGGATCGCGTCCAGCGGCCGCCAGGCGTACGGCGCCCGGTACGCCTCCGCGGACGGCTCCTCCTCCCAGACCTGCTCTTCCTCGGCCTCTCCCATGCCGCGTCTCTCCTGTCCAGGTCCTCGACGTCGACTCCACCGCGTTCGTAACCGTGCGTAGCGTACATCAGTTGTTCTCACGTATCACGCCTCAAGATATGCCTGATTGCTGCATGCGAAGATCACGACGACTCATGCCACACCGGACATGCTAGGACAGGGATACCGCACTTCCTGGACGCCAATGACCGTCGTTTCCGGACTGTTATCAGCGGAAACCACGAAGAGTAAGGACCGAAGTAATCCGGGGGCCGACCTGGTGTATCACCAGCGCCCGGCGATCACGATGTGGTCGACAGTCGCACACAGTGTGCGCTATCGTGGTCGTGACATACAGCAGAACGTAGCGGTACGATTACCCGGCTGCACGCGCCGCCGATGAGAAACAAAGGGTGGCACCCGTCGCAGCGGGTACCACCCAGTCCAAACCCCCTGCGCAAACAAGGAGTTGGACCCCATGAGTGTGCAACACACGATGTCCGAGGACACCCAGGGAGATGACGACAGTCGCGTACCCGACAAGGGTGCCGGCGGCTCGTTGACGAGGGTCACCGCCAACTTCACGCCGCGCGCGATGAAGGCGATCGACCGGATCTCCACGAAGACCGGCGACTCGAAGACCGACATCCTGAATAAATCGGTGATGATGTATGAGGCCTTCCTCGAACTCCTGGAGCGCAGCGACAGCGAGACGCTGACCGTGAAGCTCAAGGACCGCGAGGTCGACCTCTGGCTCTTCTGAGCCGAACCCGGCTCTGCCGAGCCGGCGCGTCCGCTCAGCCGGCGGTACGCGGATCCACACCGGCCGCGGCCAGTTCCAGGATGGCGTAGGTCGATTCGGTGAGGCCGATGATGAGCACGCCCTCCGGGCCGAACTCCTTCACCTGCGCGGCCTGGTCCGGGATCTTGAGATCCTCGGGCTTGCCGCTGGCCGGGACGTCGTAGCCGACGACCTGGATGTCGATCTCGTCGACCCCCGCCTTGATCAGCTCGGCCTTGACGCCCTGCTGCAGACCCTCGCCGTACGCGTCCTTCCGGTACACGATGCTGATCTTGCGCAGGCCGTCCCGCATGATGACGTCGGCCAGCGCCCGGGACTGGAGCTCGTCCGACGGCGCCGCCCGGAAGAAGAAGCCGCCGTCGTCGATCGCGCTGAGCGCGGCCGAGGTCGCCGACGGCGCGAACAGGATGACCTTGCGGGACGCCGCCTCGGGGATGAGCTTGGTCGCCACGCCGGAGCTGCTCGGTCCGAAGAACATCTGAGCGCCCTGCGCGATCTGCGCGTCCATGGCGGCCTTGCCCTTGTCGGCGTTGGTGCCGTCGTCACCGTCGAGGAACTGCACCGGCTTGCCCAGTACGCCGCCCGCCGCGTTGATCTCCTGAATCGCCAGCTTGGCGCCGGCCCGCTTGGGCGGGTTGCTGCCGGAGTTGGTGCCGGTGATCGCGGTCAGCCCGCCGATGATCAGCGGAGCACCGCTCTCCTTGACCGAGGTCTTCACCGGCGCCGGACCCGGGTCGGTGGACGCGGCCGCCTCGCTGCCCGCCCCGACGTACTCCGTGAGCTGCTTGTTGATCTGGCTGTCCGCGCTGAAGTGCAGCGTCCCGTACGACGTGGTGGAGGGCTCGCCCTTGTCCTTGAACCCGGTCTTCACCGTGATGCCGACGTAGCGGAGGTCGGTGCCCTTGCGGGCCAGCGCCAGACAATCCTCCGGAGTGGAGCAGTCCTTGCCGCCGATCGTCACGCCGTTGACGTAGTTCTTGACGACGGTCGCGTCGGTCGTCCGGGCCAGCTGCGTCGCCAACGCCATGATGACCATCACGTCGTACGACTCACCGGCGTACGAGTAGTCCTTGAGATTGGGGTCGATGGCCCGCAGACGGGCCTTGAACTCCTCGCTGATCGCGGTGAGCGGGGTGGTGCCCTTCATGCCGTCGATGAGGCCGGGCTGCGCCTTGCCCACCGGCTCGCCGATGGTGTTCTTCATGTTGCCGTCGGCGCCGTAGAACCTGATCGACTGATGGCTGCTCGTCGGCTCGTCCTTCTCGCCGCAGGCGGCGACGCTCAGCGCCAACGCGGCGCACAGAAACAGTCGGATCCCGGGCGTTGGGCGCATGAGGGGTCGCCTTCCTGAACGATCAACTCGCCCCGGAGACTAGCGCGCTCCGGGTTCTGTCGGGAAGTGGTCATCAAAGTTGTGCCTGACCGGTTGCGTTGACATCGCGTCGTACGCTCCCAATCGTGACCGCCGATCCCCACCGCGTCTTCGAGGACGCGGCGCTGCTGCTCGACCAAGCCCTGGCGGGCGACCGGGCGGCGGCGGTCGAAACCGTCGGCACCGTCGTCGGTGGCCAGGGTATTTCCGGCGCGCTCGGGGTGGCCTGGTGTCTCGCCGGCACGATCACCGGCGACGGGAACCCGTCGGGTCTGTGGTCCCTCGACTTCCCCGAGATCGACGAGGCTCAGTATGACGCACGCTGGGTCGCCCGATTCATCAGCGCGTACCTGAACGAGGACGAGCCGACGGCCCAGGCGCTAGTCGGAGCGGCCCAGGAGGACGGACGCCTGGAGGACTGCCTGCTCACCCTCGCCGGATCGACGGTGGCCACGCTGCATCATCGCGAGCACTGAAGCGGCCGACGTGTCATCATTTCGGGCATGTCGCAGGTGAACCTGATGACCTCACTGCCCGAACACGCGCTGGACGTCCTGCGCGACCGAGCCCGCCACGACGGCGTACCGCTCGGAGAGTGGCTCGCCCGCGCGATCTACGACAAGGCGACCCGCGACAGCGGGGCCGACCCGGCCCGCAAGGACGCCGCCCGACGCCGGCGCTTCATCGCGGACACCGAAGCCGACCGGCTCCGCCACTTCCGCCAGGTCGAATCCGCGTGAACCGGGGCGTGGTGTGGGACTACTCGCCCGCCTCCGGACCATCCGTACGCGTCGTGGTGCTCTCCAACGAGATCCACAACTCGGTCTCCTGGCCGGTGTGCGCGTACCTGACGCGACGGGCGACGCCGCTGGTGCCCACGATGGTCCCGCTGGCCGACCCCGATCCGGTGGGCGGCGCGGTCGACCTCGCGACCCTCGGCACGATCAACCCGGATCGGCTCTCCGGACCGGTGGGCATGCTCACGGGGGCGAGTCTGGCTCGGATCGGTGAGGCGGTCCGGGCGCTCTTCGGCCTCTAGCCGGCTCGGCGATCTGCCCGAGAAGGCGATCTGCCCGAGAAACGCGAAATGACCAGGCTCGAAGCCTGGTCATTGAAGGGAGGTGGCCAGGGGCGGGGTCGAACCGCCGACCTTCCGATTTTCAGTCGGACGCTCGTACCAACTGAGCTACCTGGCCGTTCAACACGAACGCCGCGCACACTACGCGCGGCGTCAGCGCTGGCGGTCCTGACGGGACTTGAACCCGCGACCTCCGCCTTGACAGGGCGGCGAGCACTCCAACTGCTCCACAGGACCTTGCTTCGGGAGACTGTACCAGTCTCCCTTCCGTGCCCCCAACGGGATTCGAACCCGTGCTACCGCCTTGAAAGGGCGGCGTCCTAGGCCGCTAGACGATGAGGGCGGCCGAACCATCATCGCACATTGCGACTCAGGCTGTTTTGCTCCCATCCGGCCCCGCCGGAGGCCTGCAAAGCATATGCGATGCCCTCCCGGCCCGCCAAATCGACCTACCGCAAAGCGTCGACCGGGCGGGCCACGGCGTACGCACAGGTCAAGCCGTGCCTGGTGGAAGCGCTCGGAGAACGAACTTGGCTTTCAACGCGGGCAGGATCTGATGGAGGGCCGAGTTGGTCTGGCTCCTATCGCCGCCGCCGTCGTGCATGAGCACGATCGAGCCCGGCGAAGTGTGACCGACGACACGGCTGACGATCTGGGCGACGCCGGGACTCTTCCAGTCCCAGGGGTCGACGCCCCAGCCGAGCGGGACCTTGCCCATCTCCTTGAGCAGCTTCACCTCGCCGGCCGTCCACTCGCCGCCCGGCTGACGGAAGTAGCGAATGGGCACCCCGGGGACGACGGCGTGGATCGCCGCGTCCGTACGCGCGATGTCCGCCTTGATCTGAACATCCGTGCGGTGGCCGAGGCGCAGGTCATGCGACCAGCTGTGGTTGCACAGGGTGTGGCCCTCCGCCACCATCCGGCGTACGAGCGCGGCGTTGGCCTTCACCTGGCGTCCGATCAGGCAGAACGTCGCCTTGATGCCGGCCGCCTTCAGTTGGTCGAGCACCTTCGGCGTCCACGTCGGCTGTGGGCCGTCGTCGAAGGTCAGCGCGACCGTGAGATTCCCCGTCCGGCTCATCACGGAGCCCTTCGGCGGCTTCGACTCGTCCACTTTCCGCGCCGGCACCGTGGTCGGCGACGGAGACGGTTTCGGCGACGCGGACGGGCTGGCCGAGGCCGACGGCGCGGCGGTCGCCGACACGTTCGCGTCCGGCTTCGACGGACCTGACAGGCAACTGCCCAAGGCCGCGACCCCGAGGATCGCGACGAACCCGGCGCTGGCCACCGACCGGCGGGCCCGCGACGAGAGCACGCTCGACCCGCGAGACCACGCTCGCAGTCGGCGCAATTGATTCACCAACCACGGCCCGAACGCCGCCAACGCTCTGATCAGCAGACGGCCGGCCGCTTTGAGCAGGCGCGATAGGCCCGCACCGGTTCGACCCGCCAGTTCACGGGCACGGGGCACCGGCATGCTTCCCTCCCCAGGACGGCTGCCGGCGTACCGGGGGCGGTAACCCTCACGCGGTTCCCCGCAGACCACCGTGAGGGCCGCCAGCAGTCACAAGCGCCCAGCCTTCCATGGCCGGGCCGAGTTCGCGAGTCCGACTCGCGAGATACGCGTCGATCATGGTGTTTCCGGTCACGACACACCGTCGAGACCACAGTTAACTCCATGATCAACGCGGAGAGAGCGGGGCGAGCGCGGGGAAGCGAGCCGGAGGCGAGCGGGAGGCGAGCAGGAGGCGAGCAGGAGGCGAGCAGGAGGCGAGCCGGAGGCGAGCGGGAGGCGAGCGGGAGGCGAGCGGGGAGGGAGGAGAGCGTCAGCGAAGGGCGAGCGAGGTGACCCCGGCCAGCCAAGGCGAGTAGTGCGAAGGATTCGCGGCCATGGCCGTACGCAGGTCACCCGGGTCGACCCACCGGACGGCGGCGACCTCGGCCGGATCAGGCCGCAGGGTGAGCAGATCCGCGTCGACGATGCCGAGGAGCACGTGGTCGTACTCGTGCTCGACGAGGCCGGTGTCCGGGTCGTCGGCCCGGTAGAGGTGGACGCCGACTTCGGTCAGGCTGAGGTCGTCGAGCACGCCGAGTTCTTCGGCCAGCCGGGTCAGCGCCGCGTCGACCACGGTGGTGCCGGGCGACGGGTGCCCACAGCAGGCGTTGGCCCAGCGCAGCGGGAACCGGGTCTTCACAGCGGCTCGCTGTTGCAGGAGCAGGCGGCCGGAGGTGTCGAGCAGGTGCACGGAGAACGCCCGGTGCAGCCGCCCGGGGGCGGTGTGGGCGTCGGCGACGGTCGCCGCGCCCGTCGGCTCACCGGTCGGGGAGACCAGCTCCACCAGCAGCGATTCGCGAACGGAAGAGGTCATGCCAGGTCTCCTGTGATCCGGCGGGCGGCGAGCTTGCCCGAGATGAGAACCATCGGTACGCCCACGCCCGGCTGGGTCCCGCTGCCCGTGAACACCACGTTGGACAGGCCGGGATGCAGGTTGCCGGGCCGGAACGGACCGGTCTGCGCGAACGTGTGGGCGTACGAGAACGGGCTGCCGGCGATGTGGCCCTCCCGGGCCCAGTCCGCCGGGGTCACCACGTGCGAGACCTCGAGGTCCAGGCCGAGGTCGTAGTAGCCGCGCTCCTCCAGCGTCGCCATCAGCTCACCGGCGTACCGGCGGCTCATCGCGGTCGTCCAGGTGACGGGGGCCACCGTGAGGTTGGGCACAGGCGCCAGCACGTAGTACGTCTGCCGGCCGGGTGGCGCGGCGGTGTCGTCGGTCTTCGTCGGGTTCGTGACGAGCAAGGAGGGGTCGGTCATCAGTTCCCCGCGGTCGATGACCTCCTCGAACGTACGCTCCCAGGCCCGCCCGAAGTGCAGGTTGTGGTGGGCGATTCCGGCGTACTGGGCGCGCGCGCCGAGGTGCAGGACGACGCAGCTGGGACTCGGCCGCAGCCGCTCCAGCCGGGCCGGGGCCGGCGTCGGAAGCAGTGAGAACGCGGCGGCCAGGTCCGGGTTCAGCACGACGACGTCGGCCGGTATGCGTTCCCCGTCGACGGTGTGCACCGCGACCGCCCGGTCGCCGCGCGTCTCCACTCCGGACACGATGGTGTCGTAGCGGAAGGTGACGCCGTGCTTGACCGCGACGTCGGCCAGCGCCTGCGGCACGGCCTGCATACCACCGCGCGGGTGAAACACGCCCGCCACGGTGTCCAGGTAGGAGATCACCGCGTACAGGGCGAGGGCGTGATCGGGGGCCAGCCCGGCGTAGAGCGCCTGGAAGGAGAAGATCCGCCGGGTTCGGGGGTCGCTGAAGAACTGCGAGATCTTCGGCCCGAGCCGGCGGAACCCCCCGGTCAGCGCGAGCTTGATCAGGTTGGCCGTGAGCAGGTCGCGTGGCCCGTCCAGGTTCTTGTCGATGAAGTCCTGGCGTTCGAGCCGCCACAGCCGCTCGGCCCAGACCACGAACCGGCGGTAGCCGGCGGCCTCCCGGGCGCCGCACAACTCGGCGACGGCCTGCTCCATCCGGTCCTGGTCGGCCGTGACGTCCAGGGTGCTGCCGTCCGGATAGTGCGCCCGGTACGCCGGGTCCAGCCGGATCAGATCGAGCCAGTCGTCCAGGTCCTCCCCGACCGCCGCCATCGGCTCGGCGAGCAGGTCGGGCGCGGTCAGCACGGTCGGCCCCAGGTCGAAGCGATAGCCGTCCAGCTCCAGCCGACCGGCCCGGCCGCCGGGGATGCCGGCCCGCTCGATCACGGTGACGTCCCGGCCGGCGCCGGCCAGGTGCAAGGCGCAGGCCAGCCCACCGAGGCCCGCCCCGACGACTATGACCCGATTTGTCTGACCGGAGATGGTTCGCACGTTTCGAATAGTCGCACGCGGCTCCCGGCGAACCCGCACCGGCAGGCCCCGTACCCTTGCGTTCTGGTGATTATCCGACAGAGCTGGGAGACGGGTGAACGAGCAGGTCGCGGCGGCGTACCAGCGATGCCGGGAGCTCCATCGCCGCCATGGTCGCAGCTACTACCTGGCGACCCGTCTGCTGCCCGCCGCGTCCAGGCGGCACGTGCACGCGCTCTACGGCTTCACGCGTACCGCTGATGACATGGTCGACACTCCCGGCCGGGAGCATCCCGCGGAGGCCCTGGCCCACCTGCGCGATCGCCTGCACGCGGGGCTCGCGGACCCGGCGGCGGTGGCCGACGACCCGATCCTGCCGGCCGTCGTGCGGACCGTGCGCGAGCTGGATCTTGACGTCGCGGACCTGGACCGGTTCGTCGCGAGCATGGCGATGGATCTCACGATCACCCGCTACGAGACCTACGACGACCTGCTCGTCTACATGGATGGATCGGCGGCGGTGATCGGCACGATGCTGCTGCCGATCCTCGCCCCCGCCGATCGGGCCGCCGCCCGCGAGCCCGCGCGCCAGCTCGGCCTGGCCTTCCAGCTCACCAACTTCATCCGCGACATCGCGGAGGACCTCGGTCGTGGCCGCGTCTATCTCCCGCAGGCGGACCTGCGGGAGCACGGCGTCCGCGTCGAAGATCTCCAGGCGGCCACCGCCGGGCGCGCGCTGCGTGCGGCCGGTCCCGCCACGGAGCCCATCCGTTCCCTCATCGGGTACGCCATGAGCCGTGCCCGGATCCACTACGCGGCAGCGCAGCCGGGCATCGACCTGCTGCCACCTGCGTCGGCGCGCTGCGTGCGAGTGGCGCACCGGGTCTACGGCGCGATCCTCGACGAGGTCGAGGCACGCGGCCGGGACGTGTTCGGCGAACGCGTCGTCGTCCCCCCGGTACGCCGCATCCGCCTAGCGCTCAGCGCCCTACGACGGTGACCTCATGCCCCTGACTTCACGCCCCTGACTTCACGGCGGTGACGAGTGCCACGAAGTCGGTGATCGACTGCCGCATCCGCTTGGCCTGCTTCGGATCGACGAGGAGGCCGTCCGCGGTGAACGCGGTGTCGGCCTGGGCGACCGAGATCATCTCGGGAAACATCCGCGCGCCGAGATGCTCCAGCGGTACGCGCAACGCCCACAGGCCGCGGTTGCCGCCGGTCAGCCGGGGCGAGGCGCTCATGAGCAGACCGTGATGCCCCCAGAACGGCTGTGGCTTCAAGCGCGACACCCAGTCGACGAGGTTCTTGACCGTGCCGGGAACGCTGGCGTTGTACTCCGGGCTGACCAGCAGAAACGCGTCCACCGCCCGCAGTCGCTCAGCGAATCGCCGTGCCCCGTCCGGTACGCCCTGGCCGTCCTCGGCGCCGGCGTCGTACCCGGGCACCTGGAATTCGGCGTACGCGGCGAGGTCGACGTCGACGCCGCCCTCCCGGAGGAGGGAGGCGGCCAGCTCGGCCAGCGTCACGTTGAACGACCCCGGGCGCAGCGAGGCGCCCATCACCAAGAAGCGCACCGCCTGATCCTGTCATCCCGCTCCAGGCGACCGGTGAAACCCGGGGCTGGCGTTTGACGGATGATTCAGGTGGGACCGAATCAATACCGGCAGCCGGACGGCCCGCCGAAACTTGGCTCATGACTCACGCCGAACTGTTCCGTTCCCTCCACGTTCCCGGTCGCCCGCTCGTTCTCGCCAACGCCTGGGACGCCGCCAGCGCCGCCCTGGTGGCCGCCGCCGGTGCACCGGCCGTCGCCACGACCAGCGCCGGGGTCGCCTGGAGTCTCGGCGCGCCCGACGGCGACGTGCTAGCCCGCGAGCAGGCAGTCGAGCTGATCGCGCGGATCGTCCGGGCGGTCGGCGTACCGGTGACGGCCGACATCGAGTCAGGCTTCGGCGCCACCCCGGACGAGGTCGCCGAAACGGTCCGGGCGGTCGTCGCGGCGGGCGCGGTCGGCATCAACATCGAGGACAATTCCCACGGCGGCCCGGCCGTGCTCCGCCCCGTCGCCGAGCAAGCCGAACGGCTGGCCGCAGTACGCGACGCCGCCGCGGACTCGGGGCTCTTCGTCAACGCCCGGATCGACACCTACCTGGCCGGTGCCGGTGGGCTGGACGAGACGGTGGAACGCGCGATCGCGTACCTGGCGGCCGGGGCGGACGGCGTCTTCGTGCCGGGTGTCGCCGACCCCGCGACGGTGAAGGAACTCGTGGCCGCCATTCCCGCGCCGGTGAACATCCTCGTCGGCCCCGGTTCCCCGACCGTCGCCGAACTGGCCGACCTGGGCGTGGCCCGCGCCAGCCTCGGATCGTCGATCGCGCAGGCCGCGTACGCCCTGGTGCGCCGGGCCGCCGAGGAGGCGTACGCCCACGGCACCTATGAGTCCGTTGTGGACTCCGTCGACTACGGAACCCTGAACGGGCTTCTGCGGCGCTGAACGGCAGCTCGCCTGGGAGAAGATCGGCTAGGCCTGTCGGGCCACAGTGGAGGCCGCGCTGTGGTATGACAAACCGGACATCCGCACTGGATCGACATCTCACCCAGGGAGCCCGAATTGCTCACCGAGCAGTGGCACACCAGCACGCGTAGCAACGACACCAACTGCGTCGAGGTCCGCGCCCGTCGCGGGCAGGTCGAAGTCCGCGACTCCAAGGACCGCGACCACGACATGCTGGTGTTCTCCGCCAACGCGTGGGAGTCGTTCGTCGACGGCGTGAAGGCCGGCGAGTTCGACTCCTGAGTACGCCGACGGCCCCCACCCTCGCCGGGGTGGGGGCCGCCGCATATCCGCCGCCGCATATCCGCCGCCGCATATCCGAGGGGCAGCAGCGAATGCGTCGCGCTGACATCCTGACGCGGTGACCCGCACTCGCGCGCTGTTGATGTCGATCGCCGGCGGTCTGCTCGTCATCGTCGCCGCCTGCACACCCTTGGAACCGATCCTGAACTGGGCGAGCGGCGGCCTTCCCTACCAGGATCCGACCGAAGAGATGCTCGCCAAGCAGGCCGCCGAACAAGCCGCCGCCGCACGAAACGCGATGTTCTGGCTGGTCGTCGCCGGTGCCCTGGCCGCTATCGGGGTGGCGCTGCTGGTCGCCGGCATCTGGGGCGTACGCCGAACCCGCCGGCCCGCCGGCTCATGAAGTGGGGCATGTAGGACTCGAACCTACAACCTACGGATTAAAAGTCCGCAGCTCTGCCATTGAGCTAATGCCCCGCCGCCAGAAGGGTACCGGAAACAGCCGGGTCAGCGCGTCGCGGAGGGCAAGATCGCTTTATCCGGTGGCGTCCGGTGACCGCATCCATGACAGACATGTCCGTTATGCTGTCCGGCGTGCATTTGACCTTCATCCGCAAGACCGCACTTTCGAACGAGAACAACTGCCCTTCCCTGTACAAGACCGACCGCGACACGTACATCGTCCAGGGCTGGCGGGTCACCGACCCGGAGACCCTGGAGCAGTTGGACATCCCCGGGCACGAGACGGTCGTCGAGGTGCCCAGCGACGTTCTCGCCGAGATAGCCCGTTCCATCTGATCGCCGTCGACGACGCGCCGCCCTCGCCGGGGCGGCGCGTTTCGCGTCTGTGCCGCCTGGTCACCCCGACGGACGATCATGACGCGCGAAGAGGCGTGGGTCAGGTGGAGAGCGGCGCCAGCGACCGCACGGCGCTGACGAACTGTGCCCCGGTGAGCGCGCTGTCCGGGTCGACGAGCCATTGGGTGGCCACCCCGCCGAGCAGCGCCTGGTAGAAGGTGCCGAGCGCGAGCGCTTCCGCCTCGGTGGGCGTACCGCCGGCGAAGTCGCCGAAGAGTTCGGCCAGGGCCAGGCGGGCGCCGCGGTTGGCGGCCGCGAAGGTTTCCTGCATCTCCGGGTCGAGCCGGCCCAGCACCTCGAACTGGACACTCCAGAGCGGACGGTGGGCGGCGAAGGACTGCAGGACTTGGGTCCAGGCGGACTCCAGGCGCTGCGCCGGGGTGGCCGCGGGGTCGGCTTCGACCGCCATCGTGCGGCCCAGGTCCTCACCCCATTCTTCCAGCGCCTGAAGCAGCGCCGTGTTCATCAGGGCTTCCTTGGTGCCGTAGTGATAGCCGATCGCCGCGAGGCTCACGCCGGCGGCGGTGGCCACGTCCCGCGCGGTCGTGCGCGCGTACCCCTTCTCATAGAGGCAGCGCTTGGCGCCCTCCAGCAGATCCTCTCGATTTCCCATGCCGAAGAAGGTAGCACAACCGTCTTGCACATTTGTCTAAGACGGTTGTACAGTCATCCCAGCCGCCGCACGGCAGGCGAAAATCCCCTCGCGGAAGGAAAACCGAAATGATCGAGACCGTCGCTGCCACCGCCGCCGCCGTCATCGCGCTCCCCGTCGTGGGCGCTCTGGGTTATCGGGCGGTACGCCGCTCGGCGACCGCGAAGCACCTGGCGATCACCACCCCGAACGGCATCGCTGAGGAGCACTACCTGCGGGTCGGCGGAGTCGAGCAGTGGGTGCAGATCCGGGGCGAGGATCGGGCCAACCCCGTCCTGTTCGTCCTGCACGGCGGCCCCGGCTCGCCGTACGCGGTCTTCACGCCGCTGATCCGATCGTGGGAGAAGCACTTCACGGTGGTGCAGTGGGACCGCCGGGGCGTCGGCAAGACCCGGGCTCGCAGCGGCGCCGCCGATCCGGCCGTCAACACGTTCGCCCAGTCGGCCGACGACGCCGTCGAGGTGATCGACTTCGTCCGGGGGCACCTGGACCAGGACAAGGTCGTGCTGCTCGCGGGCTCGATGGGGACGCTGCTCGGCCTGCCGCTGGCCCGCCGCCGACCGGACCTGTTCTCGGCGCTCGTCTGCACCGACATGTACACCGACATGTATCGCAACGAGCAGGACGGCTACCGCCTGGCGATGGAGCGCGTACGCGCGGCCGGCAACACCAAGGCGATCGCGGCACTGGAGAAGATCGGCGACGACCCGAACCGGTGGGACCTGCGGGCCTGGCAGGTGAAGATGGACGTGACGATGAAGACCGACCCGGTCACCCCGAACGGCGTCGCCAAGCTGCTGTTCCCGCTCGCCATGACGTCGCCGCTGTATTCCCTGTCCGGCGTGAAGCACCTGCTGGCCGGGTTCATGGACACGCAGAAGCAGATGCACGACGAGGTGATGCGCTACAACGCGTACGCCGACGGCACGCGCTTCGAGGTCCCGTTCGTCCTGCTGCAGGGCGCTTTGGACGTGCTGACCCTGACCGGGCCGGCGGTCGAGTTCTTCGAACGGGTGGACGCCCCGGCCAAGGCGATGGCGCTGATCGACGACGCCAGCCACTTCGCCGCCTTCACCCAGCCCGACCGGTTCCTGACCCAACTCCTCGCGCACGTCCGTCCGATGGTGACGGCCAGTTGATCAGCCATCGGCCGTTCGGCCATCTTGCGCCCGGACTCCGCGTGTCGCGTACGCGGAGACGGGCGCGAGGCCGTAGGGTGCGCACCGCTCTGCCACACCCCTCATAGCTGGGAGCACAAACCGAAATGAGTGACGGATACGTCCCTCGCGTCAACGTGATCAGCCGGCTCGGCGCCGGCGTCATCGGTGGCGTGCTCGGCGGCGTGGTGCTCGCCGCCGTCCTCTACTTCCTGGACGAAATCCACGCGTACGGCCGTCTGGTCGGGCAGGAGTCGACCCAGAACGACATCGTGGTCGCCCTGTTCGTGTGCGGCTTCGCCGGCGCGGTCTTCGGCATCTTCATCGGCCGGTTCGTCACCGGGCAGCTCATCCCCGCCACCGGCGTCGGGCTCGTCTTCGGCACCGTCTGGTACCTCGTCCTGCAGCTGATCGTGCTCCAGATCCGCGGCGGATCGCTGCTGGACATGGGCAAGAACGGGCTGATCGTGCTGGGGGCGTACGTCATCTTCGGCGCGGCCACCGCCATCATGTACTCGGAGTTCGGCCCGCGGCGGCAGTACCGCCGGTACCGCCGCCGGACCGGCGACTACGAGCTGGAGTACGTGCCCCGGTTCCGCCGCAGCGGCTCCCGCAGCAGCACGCGCCGTCGCCGTCGCCGCCGGGACGACGACGACTGAGCGCACAGAACCAACCGGATCAGGGATATGGGTCGAATCTTGGGTCAAGATTCGACCCATATCCCTGATCTGCTGCTAACGAGAGCCGACGAGGGTGAGGATCCAGGCGACCATGAAGGCCTCTTCCTTCCAGGCGTCGTACCGCCCGGACGGGCCGCCGTGCCCGGCTCCCATCTCGGTCTTGAGCAGGTAGTCCCCGTCCGGTGCGATCGCCCGCAGCCGGGCGATCCACTTCGCCGGCTCGTGGTAGAGGACCCGGGTGTCGTTGAGCCCGCCCATCGCGAGGATCGCCGGATAGTGCTGCGGCCGGACGTTCTCGTAGGGCGAGTAGCTCTTCATGTAGGCGTACACCTCGGGGGATTCCAGCGGGTTGCCCCACTCCTCCCACTCGGTCACGGTCAACGGCAGGTCCGGCCGCAGGATCGTGTTCAGCGCGTCGACGAACGGCACCTGCGCCACGATGCCCGCGAACAGCTCGGGCGCGAGGTTGGCGACCGCGCCGACGAGCAGGCCGCCGGCCGACCCGCCCCGGGCCACCGTCCGATCCGGACTCGTCCAGCCGCTCTTCTGCAGGTGCCGGGCTGACGCCGCGAAGTCGGTGAACGTGTTCTTCTTCGCGGTGAGCTTGCCCTCCTCGTACCAGCGGCGGCCCAGCTCCCCGCCGCCCCGGATGTGCGCGACGGCGAAGACGACACCGCGGTCCACGAGGGACAGCCGTGGGATGGAGAACCAGGGGTCCATGCTCGTCTCGTACGACCCGTAGCCGTAGAGGACACAGGGCGCCGACCCGTCGCGAGGCGTACCGGCAAGGCACATCAGCGAGATCGGGACCCGGGTGCCGTCGTCGGCCACCGCCCACTCCCGATGCTGCTCGTAGCGATCCGGGTCGAAGCCGCCGAGCACCGGCTTGCGCTTGCGCAGCACCAGTTGCTCGTCGGCCGGGGCGTCCAGCACGAAGTCGTAGACCGAGTCGGGTGTGACCAGCGAGGTGTAGCCCAGCCGGATCACCCGCGCCAGGTAGTCCGGGTTGTCGCCGAGGCCGACCGTGTAGATCGGCTCCGGGAACGCGATGTCGAACGGCTCGCCCGCCTTCGGCAGTACCCGCAGCCCGGTCAGACCGTTGCGGCGCAGGGACACCACGACGTGCGTCGCGAACGCGTCCACCCCCTCCAGGCGTACCCCTCGCTGATGCGCGATGAGCGGGGCCCACTCGGCGGGAGCGTCGATCGGAGCTGTGGCCAGCTCGAAGTCCTCCGCGCCGTCGTTGTGGAGCACGAGCAGACGGTCGCCGTCGGGCTCTACCGTGTACTCCACGCCCTGGCGCCGCGCGCGGACCGTGCGTGGCGCGGCGGCCGGTTCGGTGGCCGGGATGAGCCAGGCCTCGCTCGTGACCTTGCTGTGCGCCTCGATGACCAGGTACTCCTCGGAGCGCGACAGCTCGGCGCCGAGCCAGAACCGCTCGTCGGCCTCCTCCAGGACCAGCGCGTCGGCCGCGCGGTCGGTCCCCAGCTGGTGCCGCCACACACGGTTCGGCCGCCACGCCTCGTCGACCGTGAGGTAGAGGAGCGTCCCGGCGTCCGCCGACCAGGCCGCGCCGTAGAAGACGTCGTCGAGGACGTCCGGCAGGTCCGCGCCGGTCGCCAGGTCCTTGACGCGCAGGGTGAAGCGCTCGTCACCGGTGAAATCCGTCGAGTACGCGAGCAGCCGCCCGCCGGGCGCGACGTCGAACGCGCCGAGCTGGAAGAACTCGTGGCCCTCGGCGAGCTGGTTGCCGTCGAGCAGGATCTCCTCGCCGGGCAGCGCACCCCCGTCGCTCTGCGGCGGTGTCGAATCGTCGAAGGCGGCGAGTACGCGGCACTGGATGCCGTACTGCTTGCCCTCCTCCTGACGCGTGTAGTACCAGTAGCCGCCCTTGCGGACCGGCACCGACAGGTCGGTCTCCTGGGTCCGGCGTTTGATCTCCGCGAACACCGTCTCCTGGAGCGCCTTCTGACCGGCGGTCCGCTGCTCGGTGTACGCGTTCTCCGCCGTCAGGTAGGCGACCGTGTCCGGGTCTTCCTTGTCCAGCAGCCAGGCGTACTCGTCGATCACCTCGTCGCCGTGGTGCCGGCGGATGTCCGCGGCCCGCTTCGCCACCGGCGCCTTGATCGAGAGAGTAGAGATCTGAGTAGGAGCGTTGGTCACACGGTGAGGTTACCGACCCACTGGCTGTATTGCGCCCGGTCGAGTGAAGGACTAAAATATCGAACGGTTGTTCTAATGCGGTACGAAATGCGGTAACGAGGGGAAACCCTTGCCGGCACCGCCGTTTCGCGTCCATCGGCTCCCAGTGAGGCGGGCAGATGATACCCATTCCGCGTACGCTCGCGGCAGCTCGCGCTCTGGAGGGCACTGTGCCGATCCGGGCTCCGATCGGCACCGGCCGGTGGACCGCCCGCCCGCAGCGTCTCGACGAGGTCGCGACCGTTCTCCGATTCGCCGCCGAGAAGGGCCGTGAGGTGCGTCCGCGCGGCGCCGCCACCAAGGCCTCCTGGTTCGCCGAGCCCTCTGATGTGGACATCACGCTGAGCACCGGTGATCTGAGCGCCTGGCACTACGAGCCGGGCAGTCCGGTCGTCACCGTCGGGGCGGGCGTGCCGCTGCAGGTCGCCCAGGTCCGGCTCGCGGCGTACGGCTTGCGCCTGGCGCTCGACCCGAGGTCGCCCGGCGCGACGGTCGGCGGCATCCTCGCCACCGACGAGGCGGGCCCGATCTCGATGCGCTTCGGCCGCCCGAGTGAGCAACTGCGCGGAGCCTGGGGCGTCCGCGCCGGTGGCACCCTGATCGCCCTCGGCGACCCCGACCCGGCCAGCGGCCCGGTGCGGCCGGAGTCCGCCGAGCACCACCCGGATCCGGCCGACCGCCGCTGGCTGCCGACCGGCGTCCTGGTGAGCGCGACCCTGCCGGTCCAGTCGATGCCCCCGGCCAGCCGATACGTGTCTCACGACGTGGCCTCCCCGCTGGAGGTCGGCGACCTCATGGCGCGGATGGAGGCGTGCTGTTCCGTGCCGACCGCGATCGAACTCGACCTGCCGGCCCTGTCGGAGTCCCGGATCGGCTACGTCGGCACGCTGACCGTGCTCGTCGAGGGTTCGGTCGCGAGCGCCACCGACCGAGCCGGCGAACTCGCCGACGCGTTCGGGCCGAAGACGGGCTTCCACGACGTCGCGCCCGAAGGCTGGGCGCGTTACCCGTGGCGGCGCGGCGCCGACATCGCCGTCCGGATGGACGCGCCGGCCGACGCGCTCGCCTCCGTGGCGTACGCCATGCGCGACGCGGCCAACGCACCCGTCGCGTTCCGGGCCAGCCTCGGCGCCGGAGTCGGCTACGCGGCGATCCCCGCCAACCTGCCGGCCGAGGTCATCCGAGCCGTCCTCGAAACGTGCCGCGACGTGCTCATGGGTCGCGGCGGCGAGGTCACCGTGCTCGCCGCGCCGGCCGAACTCCGCCGAATCATCGGCCTGGAGCGCCTGTACGCCTGACCGAGCCCGCCGCGCCGCCCGCCAACCCCCTCGGCTGGGCGGC
>NZ_JBFBAZ010000153.1:0-18320 GCF_040682475.1 Hamadaea sp. NPDC051192 | reverse complement strand
ATAGCCCTCGCCAAGCTCAACCTAGGCGGATACCAAATCAAGCTCCCCGACCGCTCGTGACCCACACAAGCAGCCGGAGAGCCCAAGATTCGACCCAGAACCCTGATCCAGCGCGGCGGGAGGAAACGGGCGATAGCGTAGGGAACGTGGCCATCATCGGACTCATCGGCAGCGGCAACATCGGCGGCACCGTCGCCCGGCTCGCCGTCGCCGCCGGACACGAAGTCGTCCTGAGCAATTCGCGCGGCCCGGACACGCTGGCCGACCTGGTCGCCGACCTCGGCCCGCTCGCCTCGGCCGGAACCGTCGAGGAGGCGGCCGATCGCGGCGAACTCGTGCTGGTCAGCATTCCGCTGCGGGCGTACGCCACGGTGCCGGTCGAGCCGCTGGCCGACAAGCCCGTGATGGACACCAACAACTACTACCCGCAGCGCGACGGCGACATCGCCGCCCTCGACGACGGGTCGACCACCAGCAGCGAGCTGCTGCAACGGCACCTCGGCCGGGCGAAGGTCGTCAAGGTGTTCAACAACATCAACTTCCGCCATCTGCTGTCGCTGCCCCGCCCGGCGGGCTCGCCCGATCGGACGGCGTTGCCCATCGCGGGCGACGACGGGCTCGCCAAACAGGCCGTCAGCGACTTCCTCGCCGAGCTGGGCTACGACGCCGTCGACGCGGGGCCGCTCGGCGAGGGCGGCCGGCGCTTCCAGGTCGGCACACCGGCGTACGGGCTGCCTTATGGCCCGATCAGCGATCCGGTGGGCACCCCGGCGCCGATCCCCGTCATCGAGGCGGCGCTCGCGCGCGCTTGACGGTTTTCCCCACGCCTGCACGAGTTCGCGCCAGAATGGAATGGTGACTGAGAACCGGACAGGTCAGGCCCTCGGCATCGACATCGGGGGATCGGGCATCAAGGGCGCACCCGTCGACCTCGCCGCCGGGCACTTCTCCGCTGACCGCGTACGGCTGCCCACGCCGGAGAAGGCGACCCCGGAGGGGGTGGCCGAAGTGGTCGTGCAGGTCCTCGATCAGCTCGGCGTGGCCGGCCCGGTCGGGATCACCCTGCCCGCCGTCGTCCGCCAGGGCATCGCGATGACGGCCGCGAACATCAACGAGAAGTGGATCGGGACGAACGCGGTCGAGCTGTTCGAGCGGGCGACCGGGCGTCCGGTGACCGTGATCAACGACGCCGACGCGGCCGGGATCGCCGAGATGCGCTTCGGCCGGGGGCACGGCAATCGGGGCGTCGTCCTCATGCTCACCCTCGGGACCGGTATCGGCAGCGCGTTGTTCGTCGACGGGGCGCTCGTGCCGAACACCGAACTCGGTCACCTGCCGCTGCACCACGGGGACGCCGAGGACTGGGCCGCCGCCTCCGTACGCGAAGAGGACGACCTGTCCTGGGGCGAGTACAGCCGGCGGCTCCAGGCGTACCTGGAGCTCGTCGAGCGCCTGCTGTGGCCGGACCTGATCGTCGTCGGCGGCGGGGTGAGCAAGAAGGCCGACAAGTTCTTGCCACGCATCAAGCTGCGGACCGAGATCGTCGCGGCCGAGTTGTTCAACGACGCCGGGATCGTGGGCGCGGCGCTGTCTGTCTGACTCCTTCCCCGTGACAGCAGCGCTTTCCACGTGACACGGGCGTGGACAGTGGATGGAAGTCCGGTGGAAAGGCGCGCCCGCCAGGCTGATGGCAGTTCACCGCAAAGCCACAAGGAGGCGCGATGAAGACCATCAGCAAGTGGGGCGACCGTCTGCTCAGCCGGGCTCTCGGCACCGGCACCGCCGGCGCGTGCGTGCCCGAGCACGGCAACTCCTGCAGCTACTGGAAGAGCGACGGCCACTGTTCGAGTGGTGTCTTCTTCCAGACCTACTGCAGCGGCGGCACCATCAGCTGCACGGGTTCGTGCAGCGGCGCGAGCTGCGTCAGCAAGAAGCGCGGCGCCTGCTGACAAGGCGCACCGGTGGGGCCGTGGTAGGACGGCCCCACCTCCTCATCTGCTCGCGCACCCCCGTGGAGGTAACACCATGACCGCCGTTCTCACGGCCGCCGTCGTCGTCCTCACCGTCCTCACCGCGATCTGCCTGCTCATGCTGTCGGCCGTAGTACGCCGCCTGCGGGCGATCGAGGAGCGCCTGGGCGGGCCTGAAGCCACGTTGCCCGAGGTGGGCACTGCGATCGCCGATTTCCACGCGGTCGACCTCGGCGCGACCTCGCTCGGCCGGTCCGATGTGGAGGACGGCACCGTCCTGTTCGTCATGCCGGGCTGCGGCCCGTGCGCCGAGCTGCTTGCCTCGCTGGCCGAGCGCCCGGTCGGCGCGCTGACGGCGTTCGTCGCCGGGGACGCCGCCGACGAGGCCACCCAGGAACTCACGCGCAAGGTCGGCGCAGTCGCCGGTCGGGTCGCCGTCGTCGCCGAGGGCGGCGAGGTCACGGCGGCGTTCGGCGGGGTGTCCAGCTTCCCGACCGTGCTCCGGATCGCCGACGGCGTCGTCGCCGCCGCGGGCCGGTCGGTCGACGCGGTCGCCCCGGCGCTGGTCGCGGCCTGACATGAAGGCGGCGCTCGGCCTGGCACTGCGGCACGCGGCCGGTCCGACCGTCGTGCTCGGACTGGTCGCGCTGCTGTCCGGAGTGCTGCCGGTCGTCGTCGCGTGGCTGGCCAAGCTGCTCATCGAGGCGCTCGTCGCCGGGACGAGCGCCCGGCACGCCATCGGGCTCGCGGTCGCGGGAGCGGTCGCAGCCGTCGCGATGGTCGCGCTGCGGCAGGTGGGCGAGTACGCCGGACTCCTCGCGCGCCAGCGGATCGCGTTGCGTACTCAGGACGCGCTCTACGCGCGGGTCGATCGGTTCGTCGGCCTCCGGCCGTTCGAAGATCCGTCCTTTCAGGACAAGCTGCGGATCGCGGCGCAGGGCGCGCAGGAGGCCCCCGCCGCGGCCACGGCCATGCTCGTCGAGGGCGGCCAAGCCCTCGTCACCACCATCGGGTACGCCTCAGTGCTGCTGGCCCTCTGGCCGCCGATGGCCGCCGTGGTGGTGGCCGCCGCCGTGCCGGCGTACGTCGCTTATCGGAACGCGGCACGGCGATCGGCGCGGGCGGTGACCGATTCGGCAGCCGCCGCGCGGCGGGCGTACTTCCTGACCGAGGTGCTCACGACCGCCTCGGCGGCGAGCGAGATCCGCCTCTACGGCTCCGGCCGGCTGCTCCGGTCCCGCCTGCTCGACGGGCTGACCGCCACCGCGTCGCTGCACCGGGCGGCCCAGCGTACGCAGATCCGCGCCGCGCTCGGCGTCGCCGTGCTCAGCGCCGCAGTGGCCGCCGCGGGGACGATCGTCGCCGTGCGGGGCGTCCTCGACCACCGTCTCTCGGTCGGCGACCTCACCCTGTTCACCGCGGCGGTCGTGGGCGTCCAGGGCGCGATCGCCGGCCTGCTCAGCCAGTACGCCGAGACGAGCGCGGCGATGCTGCTGTTCCGCGACTACCGCGAGATCATGGCCGCTCCGCCGGACCTGCCCGTCGGCGAACACCCCGTCGAACCGCTGCGCCAGGGGATCGAGCTGCGCGACGTGTGGTTCCGGTACGCCGACGACGGCCCGTGGGTGCTTCGCGGGGTCGACCTGTTCCTGCCGGCCGGGCGTACGACGGCTCTGGTCGGGCTCAACGGTGCGGGGAAGAGCACCCTGGTCAAGCTGTTGACCCGGGCGTACGACCCGACCCGGGGGAGTGTCCTATGGGACGGCGTGGACCTTCGGGCGCTGCGCCCGGACGAGCTGCGCAACCGGATCGGGGCCACCTTCCAGGACTTCGTCCGCTACGAATTGACCGCCGGGGAGAACATCGGCATCGGCGATCCGTCCCGAGTGGACGACGAGGCCGCGGTGTCGGCCGCCGCGTACGCGGCCGGTGCGGCGGAGGTCGTCGACGGGCTCCCGAAGGGGGCCCGGACCATGTTGAGCCGCATCTTCTTCGACGACGACGCCGACCCCGGCGTGTCCCTGTCGGGCGGCCAATGGCAGCGGGTCGCCCTCGCGCGGTCGATGATGCGCACCTCGCACGACCTGCTCATCCTCGACGAACCCAACTCGGGGCTCGACGCGCTCGCCGAGCAGGACCTCCAACGTCGCGTACGCGAGCACACCGTTGGGCGTACCAGTCTGCTCGTCTCGCACCGCCTGGGGACCCTGCGCCACGCCGACCAGATCGTGATCCTCGCGGGCGGCCGGATCGTGGAGGCCGGGACGCACGCGGAGCTGCTCGCGGCGACCGGCCGGTACGCCGAGCTGTTCACCGCGCAGGCGGCCGGTTACCTGGAGCCCGCGTGATCCCGCTGGCGTTCTTGCTGGTCTTCCGCCGGTCGCGGTTGCGGTGGCTGACCGTACGCGGCATGAGCATGGAACCGACCTATCTGGACGGTGACCGCTTGCTCGTGGTGCGTTCGCGGCCTCGGACCGGTGCGCCCGTCGTCTTCGAGGTCCCCGCGGCTGAGGGCCCGTCACCGGTGCCGACGGACGTCGACTGGCTGGTCAAACGGGTCGTCGCCACGGCCGGGCAACCCGTTCCGCCGGACCTCGCGCAGTGGGGCGCCACCGTGCCGGCCGGGCATTTCCTCGTGCGCGGCGACAATCCACGCAGCCTGGATTCGCGGCACTTCGGGTTCGTCCCCGAGGGCGCTGCGCTCGGCCGCGTCCTGCGCGCCTACCGCCCCACCCGCTGACGCCCCCCCACCCGCTGACGCCCCCCTCACCCGCCCGCGCCCGCCGCACCCCGCGCCCCGGGCGCGTTGATCATGGTGTTTACCCCCTCGACACACCGGCGAGACCGCAGTTAACTCCATGATCAACGCGACGGCGACGGCGACGGCGACGGGGGTGAGGGTGGGGGGAGGGGGAGGGTGAGTAGCCAGGCTTCGACGCGGGGGACGCGGAACGACGAGATCGCCCGCAGCGTCGTGAGCGCCGCCTCGCCGACCGTCCGGGCGTCGGCCGGCGAACCGGCGGCGAACAGCCCCCGGGCCAGCTGGAACCGCGTCCAGCCGATGATGTGTGCGTTCCCGGCGATCTCGGCGTGGTCGAGGGCCTGGCGGAGTTGGGGCAGCGCCAGGTCGGCCCGGTCCCGGTCCAGCTCGGCCTGCCCCAGTACGCCGAGACACCGAGCCAGTCCCATGTGGAATCCGATACGGGTGAAGTGCTGCCGCGCGGTCATGGCGTACCGGCGGGCGCGGTCGGGGTGGCCGGCGGCGAGCAGCGCCTCGGCCAGGTACATCGCGATGAACGGCAGGTTCACCCGGTCGCCTGCCGGGGCGAGCAGGTCGTGGGCGGAGTCGAGCGCCTTGACCGCGTCGTCGGCCCGCTCCTCGTTCAGGAGCATCACCGCCGCGATGGCCAGCGCGTTGGCCTGCCCGGCGACGTCGCCGCCGAGATGGAAGGCGGAGACCGCCACGTCGAGCAGTTGGCGTACGGCCGCCGGGTCGGCTCCGAACTCCCGGCCGGAGTTGGCCAATGCCAGCCAGACCGAGCCGTGCTGGCCCGTGACGTGCGGGGCTAGCCCGGCGATCGCCGCGGTTCCGGCGGCGAACGCGGTACGCCGATCGCCGCGCACGCGGGCACAGCTGCCCACTGTGGAGGCTGCGAGGGCGGCCCGATGCCGATCCCCGAGCCGCAGATACATCCGGCGTGCCGATCGGGCGGCTCGCATGCTGTCGGCGTACTGCTCCTTGCCGCGCAGCGCGCCGGCGTACGCGAGCATGGCGGCGGCCCGGGTCGATGCGGGCACTCCGGGCTGGGCCGCTGCTTCCTGTGCCGCTTCCGTCAGCACGAGCAACTCGTCCGGGCCGCTGCGGGTGGTCACGTAGTTGACGGCGACCGTCGCCAGGTCGGCCGCGTCGGCGTACCGGCCCCGGCTGGCGAGCTGGACCAAACCGGTCTGGATCGCCGGGAGGTGCCCGTCGAGCCAGCTCACCGGGTCCGCCGCGAGCTGCCGCTCGTCCGCCGCGATCGGGTACGCCGACACGACCGGGGTGGGGAAGTGCCGTGCGGTCAGCCCGCCGTCGGCGACGGCGACAGACCAGGTCAGCGTGGCGTACACGACGGCGAGGATGGCGTCGGTCAGCTCGCTGCGGTCGCCGCGGTCGAGGACGAAATGGCGTACGGCGGGGTGCATTTCGTAGGTGGGGGTGCCGCAGACGAACCCCGCCGGGTCGAGCAGGTTCGCCGCGACCAACTCCTGCCAGGCGCCGTCCGGCGTACGCGCGGTGTCGGGCGCGAGCAGCGGCGCGAGCCACACCGGATAACGGGTCCACTGGAGTTCGGCCAGCCGGCGCAGGACGCGGGCGGCCGACCCGGAGAGCCCGGAAACGCTGCGCGACAGGGCGTCGCCGAGGACGAACGGCGCGGGCGGGCCGAGCCGGGCGCGGACCTCCTCGGCCGTCCACTGCGGACGGGACGCGACCGCCGCCCCGGTGGTCAGCAACGCCAGCGGCAGCCGTCCACACGCCGTGGCCAGGTCGTCGATCGTCTCGCCAGGCAGCCGGGCCTCGCCGACCAGATCGCGTAACATCTCGGCGGCGGCGGCCGGATCGAGCGGCGTCATCGGGACGACGCGCATTCCGTCGTGGCGCCCGAAGTCCTCCCGGCTCGTCGCGACCACCGCACCGCAGCGGCCGCCCGGGAGCAGGTCGCGTACCTGCTCGGCGGCGAGGACATCGTCCAGCACCACGAGGATCGCCGACTCGGCCGTCACCGTCCGCCACCGCTCGGCCAGCTCGGCCCGGCTCATCGGCAGCTCAGCGGGCCAGCCCAGATCGCGGAGGAACTGCCGCAACACGGTGTCGGCGGTCACCGGGCGGGCGTCGGCGGCGGTGAGGCGGGCGTACAGGACGCCGTCGGGGAAGGCGGCGCGCCGCCGTTCGGCGACCGCCCGCGCCACCGCCGTCTTGCCGATCCCGGGCGGGCCGGTCAGCAGGATCGCCGCCGGACCGGTCACGTCGTCGGCGGCCCGATGCCGGTCCAGGTAGGCGTCGATCTCGCCCAGCACCCCGCCGCGCCCGTAGAGCCGCCCGGCCTGGGGCGCGGACTGCCGGGGCACCGGCCGCTGGTCGGCGGGCTGCTCGCGGAGCAACTGCTCATGCAGCCGCTCCAGCTCGGCCGACGGATCGAGGCCCAGTTCGTCGCGCAGCCGCTGCCGTGTGTCGCGATAGACGCGCAGCGCCTCGGCCCGATGCCCGCAGCGCGCCAGCGCGACCATCCGGTGCCGGACCAGCCGCTCCGAGTCCGGGTACAGCTCGCTCGCGGAGACGATGTCGGCCAGCACCTCCGCGTGCCGGCCGCGGGCGAGTTCGGCCTCGAAGAGCAGCTCGTACGCCGCCGCGCGGGCGCTGTCGAGGTGTAGGCAGAGCCGGTCGCGCAACCGGTCGTCGAAGGCGTCGGCGAGCACCGGCCCGTGCCAGAGCCCGAGAGCCTGCCGGAGCCGGCCGGCCCGATGCTCGGGATCGTCCACGGCCGACACTTGGCGTACCTGGTCGAGGAAACGGCTGGCGTCCACTCGCGACGGATCCACTCGGATCACGTAGCCGTCCGGCCCCGAGCCGAGCACCGGCCCGGCCGAGCCGAGATCGCGGCGGATACGGGAGGCGTACGTGGACATCGTGGCGGCCGGCGACACCGGCTGTTCGGCGTCCTCCCAGAGGATTCCGGCCAGCCGATCGGCCGGAATCTCCACGGACGGGGTCAGGAGCAGCGCGCCGAGCATGCGGCGCTGCTGGCGGCGAGCCAGGCGGACCGGCTCGCCGTCGACGTAGATCTTCAGCGTCCCCAAGATCGCTACGTCGAGCACGTCGCGATGGTACGCCGAAGATCGGCTGCTTTAGAAGATCGGATCGCGTGTACGCGTCCGCTTGAGCTCGAAGAAGCCGTCGGTCCCGCCGACGAGCAGGACGCCGTCCCACAGCCGCCCGGCCGCCTCGCCCTGCGGGGCGGGGGTGACCACGGGGCCGAAGAACGCGATGAGCTGCCCGTCCGGTCCGGGCACGTGGATGACGGGCGTGCCGACGTCGTCGCCGACCGGGTCCATCCCCTCGTGGTGGCTGACCCGCAACGGCTCGTCGTACGCCGGGTCGTCGGCGGCGTCGGCCAGCTCGGCGGGCAGCCCGGCGGCGGTCAGCGACGCGACGTAGAGGTCGCGTCCGCGCTCCTGCTTCTCCAGATGGATGCGGGTGCCGATCTCCGTGTAGAACGCCCGCACCGCCTCGTCCCCGTGCTGCTGGGCGACGGCGATCGCCACCCGGACCGGGCCCCACGCGTCGTCCAGCAGCTCGCGGTACTTCGGCGGCAGGTCACGGCCCTCGTTGAGGACCGACAGGCTCATCACGTGGAAGCGGATGCGCACGTCGCGTACGCGTTCCACCTCCAGCAGCCAGCGCGAGGTCATCCAGGCCCAGGGGCAGACGGGGTCGAACCACATGTCGGCGGAGGTCGTCATGCGTACAGCTTTGTTCAGGATTCAACCAACCGCCAGGAGCAGGAGAGCGACGTCACATCGGCGGGGTGACCCACTGGCGGTGGGCCACCCGTGCGCGCCCCGCTAGTGCAGCGGCTCGGGATCGAGCAATACGCCGTCCGGCCCGACTCGCGCGACCGTCGCGGCCACGGTGTCTGCGTACAAGCCGATCAAGCGCAGTCGCCCGGCGGAGCTGGCGGTGGCCACGGCCGGATGGGTCGCGAGGTTGTCCAGCTGGGCCAGGATGTTGAGCCGCGCCGCGTCGTCCATGGTGGACGGACCGAGCGCCGCGTGCCGCAGCCAGCCGTGCCGAGTACGCAGCGCGGCGCGAATTCCGCCGCAGGGTGAGTGCCCGCAGACGATGACGGTGGTCACGCCGAGGACGCTGACGGCGTAGTCCACGGCGGTGTCCATGCCGGGGTCCTCGCCGTGACGCGGCACGAGGTTGCCGATGTTGCGCACACAGAACTGATCGCCGGGGCCGCTGCCGGTGATCAGGTGCGGCACGATGTGCGAGTCGGCGCAGCCGATGAACATGTGGCTGGGCTGTTGACCGCCCGCGAGGAGGCCGAGCACCGCGGGCGGGGCGTGCTGGGCGTGGTAGGAGCGCAGGCCGGTCTCCAGCCGCGGGGTGACGTGATGCGGGGCGAGCCAGCGGTGCACCGGCTTGCGGCGGGCGGGCCGCCGCCCGGCGGTCAGATGGTGGCTCGGATCGGTGACGGCGACGTTGCCGCCGCGCCGCCGGTAGTCGGCGACCCAGCCGCTCAGCGCGGCCTGCGCCGCGTGGTCGAGGAAGTCCGCCCGCAGATCGAGGTGGACGTTGCGGCCGGGCGGGATGTCCCGCAGTACGCGAGTCAGCCGCGCGGTGGTGAAGAACAGCAGGCTGCCGCTGATCCTCAGATGGTCGCCGTCGAGGCTGATCTGACTGTGGCTGAGCCGCCAGAGCCCGAGCGCGGCCGCCGTCGCGACGCCGAGGGCGACCCCGGCGACCAGATTGATCGCGACCACGCCGATCGCTGTGACCAGGTAGGGCAGGATCTCCCGATGGTGGCGCAGCTCGCGCAGGTGCCCCGGGTTCACCAGGCGCGCCCCGACGACCACCAGCAACGCCGACAACGCCGCGAGCGGCACCAGTTCCAGCAGACCGGCCCCGGCGAGGGCCAACGCGGCGACCCACACTCCGTGGAGGATCGTCGACGCCCGCGTACGCGCACCGGCGGCCACGTTGGCCGAGGAGCGCACGATGACCCCGGTGATCGGCAGCCCACCGGCCAACCCGCTGACCGTGTTCGCCGCGCCCTGGGCGAGCAGTTCGCGGTCGAGGTCGGCATGCCGTCCGCTGTGCAGCTTGTCCACCGCGACCGCCGACAGCAGGGTCTCGACGCTCGCGATGAGGGCGACGGTGAGGACGGCGAGCGCGATGCCGCCCCAGTCGCCGGTCGGCAGCACCGGGCGGGTCAGCGCGGCGAACGGGTCGCTCGGCAGGTTCAGGCGCGGCACCTGCCAGCCGAACAACGCCACCGCGGCGGCCGCGGTGGCCACCGCGGCGAGCGCAGCCGGGACGCGCCGCACGTACGGCAGGCGCGGCCAGCCCAGCAGCACGCCGACGGTGATCGCCCCGACCGCGGCGGACTCGATCCGGTCGAAGCTCAGCGCCGCGGGCAGGCTCACCAGGTTCTGCAGCGGCGTCTCCTGCCCCGGTACGCCGAGCACGACACACAGCTGCGACAGCACGATCACGACGCCGATCCCGGCGAGCATGCCGTGCACCACGGCCGGGGGAAGGTTCAACGCCAACCGGCCACGCCGGGTGAACCCGGCGGCGACCTGCACCAGACCCGCCAGCAGCGTGATCGCGCACATCGTCGCCCAGCCGTAGTCGCCCACGAGCCCGAGCACGATCACGGTCAGCCCCGCCGCCGGGCCGCTGACCTGCAAGGGCGCGCCGCTCAAGCCGCCCGCCACGATGCCGCCGACCACCGCCGCGACGAGCCCGGCGATCGGCGGCGCACCCGACGCCGCCGCGATGCCGAGCGACAACGGCACCGCCAGCAGGGCCACCGTCATCGACGCCGGCAGGTCGGCTACCAGGAACTCTCTTCGTAAGGACATGTCCACCCCCGTGTGGGACGCCCCACCGCGTGGGACGTGTTCGGCGCCCGGGGCGATATTCGCAAATCGGGCATTGGCGGTGGATCGTAGCGATACGGTCTGCGGATCGGCGGCTCGTAGCGACCGCGTGTCGCTGGCAGATTCCTGAGCTTCGCGGGCGGTTCGCGCTGGATCAGGGTTCTCAGTCGAATCTCGGTCCAAGATTCGACCCGGAACCCTGATTCAGCGCGGAAAACATCCGTCGATGTTATGCATTTACATATCGTTGAGTAGAGCTGAAAATCCCTCCCATGAGACGCTTCCTTCTCCTCCTGACAGCGCTGGTCGCTGCAGTCCCGGCGGCCTTGACGGCGGCCGCCCCGGCGCAGGCGTACGCCGGCGCGTTCTTCCCGACGCAGAGCAGCGGCAACCGCGGCGCGGACGTGCTGGCGATCCAGCACCTGCTGGCGTACCACGGGCAGGCGACCACCCTGACCGGCGTCTTCGACACCGCGACCGTCACGAAGGTGAAGGCCTTCCAGACGGCCAAGGGGCTCGGCGTCGACGGCATCGTCGGCCCGGCGACCTGGGGCGCCCTCGTCGTGCAGATCGGCCAGGGCGCCACGAGCGACGCGGTGAAGGCGTTGCAGGTCGAGCTGAACGCCAAGCGCAATCTCTCGCTGAGCGTCAGCGGCTCGTTCGACGCCGCGACCGACACCGCCGTACGCACCTTCCAGTCCCACGCCGGGATCGGCGTCGACGGCATCGCCGGGCCGATCACCTGGAAGAACCTGGTCTGGCACTATGACTATCCGGCCTTCACGAACCTGTGCGACCAGGACCCGGACGGCAACGGCACGGCGGCGAACTGGGCCACCGCCGCCGCGATCGGCCAGGTGGAGAAGGCGGCCGCCGACTTCGCCGCGACCGGTCAGGGCAAGCTGCCGCTCGGCGACGCCGGGTTCGAGCACGGCGGCGACATCGCCGGGCACGCGAGCCACGAGGTCGGGCTGGACGTCGACGTCTGGCCGATCCGCACCGACGACGCCCAGTGCACCGCCGGGCGCATCACCTGGCAATCGTCCACCTACGACCGGGCGGCCACCCGGCAGCTCGTCCAGATGATTCGGGCGGCGGCGCCTGGCCACATCATGGCCATCTGGTTCAATGACCCGACGCTCATCAGTGAGGGGCTGACGTCGGCGTACGAGGGGCACGACAACCACATTCACATCCGGTACTGCGAGAAGATCCACCCGAACTCGCTCTACGACTGCTGACGCGGTTCGGCGTGGTGACGGGCTTAGTCCTTTTTAGTGCGATTTGATCCGGGAGAGTGCCTGCGGACCGGCAGGCTCGACATACCGGAGGAACTTCGTGCGCGTACTCGTCGCGAGCGCGGTCGCCCTGGCGGCCGCGCTCGCCTCCACACCCGCGATGGCGGCCCCGACCACTGTGGTCGCACAGGGTCTGAACAATCCTCGCGGACTCGCGTTCGGTCCAGACGGCGCGCTCTACGTCGCCGAGGCGGGCGAAGGCGGAGCCGGCCCCTGCTTCCCCGGCCCCGAGGGCGGCGAGTCCTGCTTCGGCACGACCGGCGCGCTCGCCCGGATCAAGAACGGCACGCTGACCCGGGTCGTCACCGGCCTGCCGTCCCTGGCCGCTCCGGACGGCTCCAGTGCGATCGGCCCGTCCGACGTCAGCTTCCTCGGGCTCGGCTTCCTCACCACCGGCCTGGGCGCGAACCCCGACCTGCGCGCTCAGCTGCCGGCGGCCGGGAAGCAGCTCGGCAGCCTCTACACATTCGTCCCCGGTTCGGCCACGCCGACGCTCAAGCGGGTGGCGGACGTTTCGGCGTACGAGAAGGCACACAACCCCGACGGCGGCGAGACCGACTCGAACCCACAGAGCGTGGTGCCCGGACCGGGTGGCCTCGCCGTCACCGACGCGGGCGGCAACAGCCTGCTCGGCGTCTCAGCCGCCGGCGCGATCACGACCCTCGCGGTCTTCCCTGAGCGCGACGGCTTCCAGGCCGTGCCGACCGGCGTCGCGTACCACCAGGGTGCGTACTACGTCGGACAGCTCACCGGCTTCCCCTTCCCCAAAGGCGCGGCGCGCGTCTACCTAGTCGTCCCCGGCCGGCAGCCGCAGATCGTCGCGCAGGGCCTGACCAACCTGATCGACGTCGCGGTCGCGCCGGACGGCACGATCTACGCCCTGGAGATCGCCCACGAGGGGTTGCTCAGCCCGGTACCGTCCGGCCGCCTGCTCAAGATCCGCCCCGGCCGGTCGCCGGTCACGATCGTCGGCGGCCTCGTCCTCCCCGGTGGTCTCGCTCTCCACAACGGGTACGCCTACATCAGCGACTGCGGCGTGTGCGCCGGCGGCGGCCGGATCGTACGCGTACCGCTCTAGCGGTTTGGCCTCACGGGCTTTGGCGCGATCATGAACTTATAGAGGCTCTCGACGGTGTGTCGCCGCCTCCAGTTCATGATCGCGCCCGTTTCCCAAGTGCCGTCCTGTGTTGTTCCGCCATGGTTCCTCCGCTGGGTGGACGCGGTACGTGCACGGTTGTGCAAGCATGCTCGCCATGGAGATCTTCGAGGACTCGCGCGTCATCTCACGGCATGATCTGGCAGCCTGGTTGCGGGCTATCGCTGACCAGCTGGACTCGGGCGGCAAGGTGTTCTTCGGTGCCGGTGGCACCGTGTCCGTCGCCGACAACGTCCACTGTGAACTGGAAATCGAGAGCGAAGGCTCGGAGACCTCCATCGAGATCGAGGTGACCTGGGGCAGAATCGACGCCGAGTCCGGCGATTCCGCCGAGGACACCGAATCGGACGAATCCGCTGAGGCCGCCGAGTCCCCGGCCTCCGAAGACTCCACCGCCGTGACCGTCGCCGCAGCCGCCGCTCCCGTGGCGGCCGCAGTCGTAGCCGCCTCCCTTGTGGACGCCGCTGACGACGAGTCCGACACCGCAGAGGAGGCCGCCGCGTCCGAGTCCGACCCGGCGACCGACAGCTCGGCCGAGTTCGCCGCCGCCGCGGTGGCCGACACCGCCGTCGACTCGAACGAAGACGCGAACGAAGACTCCGAGGACGCACCCGAGGCCGTCGACGCGGAAGCCGCGGACGCCGAAGCGGACGAGGCCGGCGAGTTGGTCACCGAAGCCGACGCCGCTGACGATGACGATGACGCCGACGAGTCCGCCGCCGCCGTCGAAGCGGTCGGCGCGGACGCTACCGACGCCGTCGCGGACCGCGAGGACGACGCGGCCGAGTCGGACTACGCGGCCGAGTCGGACTACGCGACTGAAGTCGTCTCGGAAGCCGACGCCGGTGAAGGCGAGGAATCCGATGACGCCGCTGACATTGTCGCGGAGGCGGATGACGCTGAGGGCGACGACAACGAAGGCGACGACATTGACGGTGACGGCGAGGAGCCGGGTGACGCTGCCGAGGTTGTCGCGGAGGCCGTTGCTGCTGAGGGTGATGAGTCCGACGACGCTGAGGGCGCTGAGGGCGACGAGGGCAGCGCCTCCGAGGTAGTCGCGGGGGCTGACGAGGCTGAGGTCGGCGACGAAGCTGTTGAGGCGGTGGACGCTGAGGCCGCCGATGACGCTGAGGGCGACGACACCGAAGGCGACGACGTTGACGGTGACAGCGAGGAGCCGGGTGGCACTGCCGAGGTCGTTGCGGAGGCCGTTGCTGCTGAGGGTGATGAGTCCGATGACGCTGAGGGCGACGAGGGCGTCGAGGCAGAGGTAGTCGCGGGGGCTGACGAGGCCGAGGTCGGCGACGAAGCTGTGGAGGCAGTGGACGCTGAGGCCGCCGACGACGCTGAGGGAGACGACACCGAAGGTGACGACGTTGACGGTGACGGCGTTGACGGTGACGACATTGACGGTGACGACGAGGAGTCGGGTGACGCTGCCGAGGTCGTCGCGGAAGCCGTTGCTGCTGAGGGTGATGAGTCCGACGACGCTGAGGGCGACGACGGCGTCGAGGCCGAGGTAGTCGCGGAGGCTGACGAGGCTGAGACTGGCGACGAGGCTGTTGAGGCAGTGGACGCTGAGGCCGCCGATGACGCTGAGGGCGACGAAGCTGAGGTGCTCGCGGAGGCTGACGAGGCTGAGGTAAGCGGCGAGGCCGTCGAAGCAGTAGACGCTGAGGCGGCGGATGACGCGGATGGCGACGCTGAGGGCGGCGACGCTGAGGGCGCCGAGGCCGAGGTGGTCGCCGAGGCCGACGAAGTCGCCAGTGCCGCTGCGGAAGCCGATGAGGAAGTCGGCGACGTCGCCAGCGAAGGCGAGGTGGCTGAAGGCGCGGCTGCCTTACCCGTTGCGGTCGATGCTGGGGCTGGTGCGGGCGACGAGGATTCGACGGACGGTGAGGCTGCACATTTTGGCGGCACCGCGGCCGCGCCAGCGGTCGCGGAGGTGGCGGCGGAGACGGCCGCCGAGGGGGACGGCGACGCCGCCGTCGCGGCTGAGATCGCCGATACCGCGGAGCAGGCTGAGACCGCCGAGGCCGCCGAGCAGGCTGAGACCGGTGACCAGGCTGGGTCCGCTGCGCCGGCCGAGAAGGCTACCGGCGTGTACGTCGCGACCGCTTCGGTGCCCGGCGCGCGGCCGACTCCGCCGAGCTTCCCGAGTGGTGCTGCTCCGGCGGCGTACCGGCCGACTCCGACGGTCTATGGCGGCGGCCAGGCCGCTCCGGTGCACGGCGGTGGTCCCGTTCCGGTCGGCGGTGTCTACGGCGCTCCGGTCGTGCCGCAGCCCGCTCAGCCGCCCGCGGCCGAGGCGGACGATTCCGCCGAGTCGGATGTGCCGGCCGATGAGCCGGCCGGCCCCCAGCCGCATCAGCCGGGCGGGCCGTGGCGTCAGGCGTACTAGTTGAGGAAAAGGAGCGGCGGCCTGGCGCCGCCGCTCCTTTGCTTGACCCGCGCGATCAGATGCCGCAGACCGACGCGGACCAGAACTGGCTGGCGCGGTTCGCGACGTGCGTGTGATCGCTGTGGTCCGGGTAGCCGGGACCGAGGATCTCGGCGAACCCGTGGTAGCGAGCACGCTGAGCCATGGTGCAGAACGACGGCGCGCCGGTCAGATCGGCCGCGTCGCCGTAGAGGTGACGGCTGGTGGACGAGCCGCCGGCCGCCGAGTTGCAGGCGTAGCTACGGAAGCCGCTGCTGATGTACAGCGGGGTGCCCAGGTCCTTGCGGAGGGCCTCCAGCTTCCACATCGTGACGCGAGCGTTGAACTTGGCGGTGCTCGCCGAGACGGCGCCGCCCGACCAGTCCGAGTTGCAGTTGTTCAGCTCGCCGTAGGTGAAGTGGATCGGCGTGCAGTCGTCGTCCTGCAGGGCGTAGATCTGCGAGAACGTCTGCGGTCCGGCGATGCCGTCCGCGGAGAGCCCGTACGCCGACTGGAAGCGCGTGACGGCCGCGGCGGTCGCCGGCCCGAACGAGCCGTCGAGCGAGAGGACAGCTCCGTAGCCGGGGTAACCGGACACTCTGATCTGGAGCTGTCGTACGTCCTCACCGGACATTCCCTGCGACAGCGTCCGGCCCCACGTGTAGCAGCCGTCCGCGTGCGCGGGCGCGCCGGTGAACACGAGGGCCGTGACGGAGAACCCGGCGGCCAGGGCGAGCGTGGTGAGGAGCTTGAGGGCGTGTCTGAGCATCGTTGACTCCTTGTTCCGTGGGGGTTGCGGGCGGAGTTGCGCGATGCCGTCCTTGACGGACGGTGCCAGATTTCATCCGGCAGAGACACATTGAAGATTATTGCCGCCTCGTGGTCAAGAGGTGGGGACGCACGTATCCAGACCGAGTCGCTGCGCGGCCTTGCCCCACTGCGGGATCGTGGTCTGCGACATCGTGGTCATGGTGGTCATGGTCTGCTGCATCATCTCCGGCGTCGCGTTGCCGATCTGGTACTGCACCAGGAGATCGGCCATCTGCTCGATGCCTCCGGTCAGCTGCCCGGTCAGGGTCAGGTACGCGTCCAGATCGGTCCGGCGCAGGTCCTCCGGGACCTTGATCTCCCGGAGATCGGCGCTGAACCGGCGCAGCGCCTTGGCCAGGTCGCCGAGTGCCGTGGCCGCCTCCGTCATGCCCTGATTTACCTGACCGGGCGGCGGCAGGCTCGCCATCGACGCGCCAACCTTGAGAAGTACGCCGTTGACGGAGAACCGGACATCGGCGAAGTCCCGCTCACAGGTGGCCATCGCCTTCTGCCGCCACTGTTCGACCGTGTACTTCTCGGGCAGCGCCTGGTAGCCGAACCAGACCGAGGCGACCGCGGCCGCCAGGGAGATGAACCCGGCGAGGATCTTGACGGCGGTACTGAGCCCCGATTTGCGTGGTGAGGCGTACGTGGTGGGCGTGTAGGTGACGGCCGGCGGGGCATGGCGGATCGGCACCGCGGCTAGTGGGGCTTGCGGACTGTGGGGTGCGGCAAACGGGGCCTGGCGGATCTGCGGGGTCACGACCGGGGTCTGCGGCGCGGCGAGCGGCGTTTGGGGGATCGGTGGTGCCGCGGCCAGTGGGGCTCGCTGCGTCGGGATCCAGAACGCCCAGCCGGCGGGCGCGGGCGGCCACGAGGGATCCGGCTTCCAGCCCGGGGGCGGCGTCCAGCCGGACGGCGGCACCGGCCAGCCCGGCGGCGGATTGAACCGCCAGGGCGAACCGGCGGGCGCGGTCATGCCCAGCCCATCTGCATGCGCCGATGCTAGGACCGGCGGCGTACGCGGGGAGTCGCCGATTCCGGCGGTTCGCGGCTCGACTCGGCGACGGCGGCCTGCCACCCGGTTCCGGTGGCCCTGACACCTGGTGCACGGGGCCTGCCTCCTAGTGAGGCGCTTCCGGGAAAAAGTCCGGCCCGGGTGTCGTTTCCGGCGGGCGCTGTCCGACGCATGGGTATAGGCACCGTGACACCGAAGGAGCAATGAGATGAGCAAGGTCTACACCGGCGCGAGCATGTCCCTCGACGGCTACATCGCCGGTCCGGGAGAGAGCGGCTTCGACCATCTCTTCGAGTGGTACTTCAACGGGGACGTCGAGGTGCCGACCGCCTCGGACATGACGTTCAAGCTCAGCCAGCCGAGCGCTGACTATCTCACCGGCTACATCTCGCAGACCGGTTCGCTCGTCGTCGGGCGACGCTTGTTCGACCTGGTCAAGGGTTGGGGTGGGCGGCATCCGCTGGACCGGACGGTCGTCGTCCTCACCCACAGCGTCCCCGAGGGCTGGGCGCCGGCCGACGAGAACTTCGTCTTCGTCACCGAAGGCATCGAGGCCGCGGTCGCCAAGGCGGCCGAGATCGCGGGGGACCAGGTGGTCGGGGTCAACGGCGGGACCATCGCGCGCCAATGCCTGGACGCCGGGCTGCTCGACGAGGTCTGGGTCGACCTCGTCCCGGTCCTGCTGGGCAGTGGTACGCCGTTCTTCGAGCAGCTCGGGACGGCCCCGGTGCTGCTCGACGGTCCAGTGTCGATCGTTCCCGGCGACCGGGTGACCCACCTGCGGTACCAGGTCCGCAAGTGACTCGCCGGCCACCAGGTGCTGTTCAAGACCGGTTCGCGAGTCGGATCCCGCCAGATTTGATGATCATGGTCATTTCCATGTCGCCATGGCAACGCAGAATTGACCATGATCACGGTCCGCCATGATCAGCGGACGCGCATCGCCGTACGTGCGGCGAAGAGGAGCGGGCCGCCCGGGGGTAACACCCCGGGCGCGACC
>NZ_JBFBAZ010000152.1:0-18322 GCF_040682475.1 Hamadaea sp. NPDC051192 | reverse complement strand
GGTCGCCGGGCTCGGGTCGGGCGCGGTCGGCTTCTATGACGACGTCGTCGGCGTACGCCCGGAGCACAAGGCCAAGGGGTTCCGTGGTCATCTGGGCGCTCTGCAGGAGGGCCGGGTGACCAGCGGTCTGGTCAAGATCGCCGGGGTCGGCGCGGCCGGGCTGGCCGCTTCGGCGCTGTTGACGCGGTCGCGCGGCCGGGGCGCGGTGACCACCGTGATCGACACCGCCCTCGGGGCGGGCGTGATCGCGGGCGCGGCCAACCTGTTCAATTTGCTCGACCTTCGTCCCGGGCGGGCGCTCAAGGCCGGCGTGCTCGTCGGTACGCCGCTGGCCTCCGGCAAGGCCGGGACCATGGTCGCCGGGCCGCTCGGGGCGGTGTCGGGCAGCCTGCAGCCGGATCTGGCCGAGGAGACGATGCTCGGCGACTGCGGCGCCAACGCCCTCGGAGCGCTGCTCGGGACGGCGTACGCCGCGCGTACCGGGCCGGTAGGGCGGTTCGCCGCGCTGGCGGTGCTGGCCGGGCTGACCGCCGCGAGCGAGAAGGTCAGCTTCACCAAGGTCATCGAGAGCACGCCGGGTCTGCGGGAGCTGGACGCGTTCGGCCGGATGAAAGCCGATGATCCCGACAAAGCGGATGCACCTGATAAAGCCGACGCCTAGCGGACACGAGTAGCAGCCACGACCACATGAGCCGAATAGCCCGCGCCGCCACCCTCATCGCGGTGCTCACCGTCGTCAGCCGCGTCGTCGGGTTCGCCCGGACCTGGGTGCTGACCCTCTCGGTGGGCCAGACCGACCTCGGCAGCGTGTACGCCAGCGCCAACGCCATCCCCAACATCATCTTCGAGATCGTCGCCGGCGGTGCGATGGCGGCGCTGGTCGTGCCGCTGCTGGCCGGCGCGGTCGCCAACGGCGACGTGCGGGCGGTGTCGCGTACGGCGTCGGCGCTGCTCACCTGGGTGCTGGCCGGCCTCGTCCCGCTGGCCGTGGTGGTGGCGGTCGGCGCGGACTGGGTCATCCGGCTCGTCGCCGGGCGCGACTGGACGCCCGAGCAGTACGAGACCGGCGCGCTCATGCTGCGGATCTTCGCGATCCAGATCCCGCTCTACGGGGTCGGGGTGGTGCTCATCGGCGTACTGCAGGCGCATCGGAAGTTCGCCTGGCCGGTGATCGCCCCGTTGCTGTCCAGCCTGGTCGTCATCACGGCGTACGCCCTGTTCGCGGCGCATGACGGCGCGCGGGCGGATCTGGCGCAGGCGTCCCGGGCCGGGGTGCTGATCCTGGCGATCGGCACGACGCTGGGCGTGGTGGTCCTCAGCGGCTGCCTGCTCATCCCGCTGCGATCACTGCGGCTGACGTTGCGCGCCTCCTGGCAGATCGACCACCCCGATGTGAAGGGGCTGGCCGCGAGCGGCCTGCTCACCGTGGCGTTCCAGCAACTGGCCCTGATCGTGGCCCTGCGGCTGGCCAACAGCACCGAGGCGGACGGCACCGCACTCGTGTTCACCGTCGCGCAGACCGTGTTCCTACTGCCCTGGGCGGTACTCGCCGTGCCGGCGGCCACCGCTGCGTACCCGGCGCTGGCGGAGTCGGCGGCGACCGGCCGGCTCTCGGCGTACAACCAGACCTTGGCGAACACCGCGCGGGCCGTGACCTTGCTGAGCTGCCTGGGTGTCGCGTTGCTGGCGGGGGTGGCCGGACCGGCGGCCGCGTTCCTGTCGGCGGGCGCCGATCCGACCGCGCTGGCCTGGGGCATCGCCGCGTTCGCGCCGGGTTTGCTGGGCTACGGCCTGGCAGCGTTGCTCAGCCGCGCGCTGTACGCCCGCAGCGGCCAGCGAGCCGCCGCGATCGCCTTCGGCCTGGGCTGGGGCAGCGCCGCCGTCGCGATGCCGATCCTGGCCGCCGTCCTGCCCGAGTCAGCCCGGGTCGCCGCGCTGGGGCTCGGCACCTCGGTGGGGCTGACGGTGCTGGGCCTGGTCCTGGTGATCGTGCTGCGGCGCACCGGTGCGACAATGCCCGGGTTGACCCGGGCCGCCGCCGCCGGACTTCTCGCGGCGGCAGTGGGCGCGGCGGCGGGCAACGGCGTGTGTCGGCTCGCCGGCGGACTTCCGTCGGGGGTGGGTGCGATCATCGGCCTCGGAGTGGCGGCCGGGGCGGTCGTGGTGGTGGTCTTCGTGGCCGTGCTGCTGCCGCTGGCCGGCGGTGACGTGCGGGCGTTGGCCCGCCGGTTCGCCCGGCGCTGATCGCACGGGCGACGACGGGGCACAGGGGAAGGGTGGACGGTGGCACAGCAGCACTTCCACGGCGCGGTCGCGCTGGTGCTGGCGACCAGCACCGGCGGCATCGGGCAGCATGTCGCGGCGCTGGCCGGCGGGCTGGCTCAGGCCGGCTGCGCGGTGACCGTGATCGGACCGGCCATGACCGAGGCGCGGTTCGGCTTCACCGAGCGCGGCGCACAGTTCATCCCGGTGGAGATCCCCGCCAACCCGACCCCCGGCGACCTGCGGGCGGTCCGCTCGCTACGTCGCGTCCTGGCCGCCGTGCACCCGGCGGTCGTGCACGCCCACGGGCTGCGCGCGGGCTTCGCGGTGGCGCTCGCCCGGCCGTCCCAGCCCACCGTCGTGACCTGGCACAACGCCCCGCTGCGCGGCGGGGTCCGCGGTGGCGTGCACGCCATGCTGGAACGCATCGTCGCCCGCGCGGCGACGGTCAACCTCGGCGCCTCCACCGACCTGGTCGACCGGGCCAAGGCCGCGGGCGCGGCCGACGCGCGCCTCTGGGAAGTCGCCGCACCGGTGCGGGCCGCAGCTCATCGCTCCCGGGCAGGGGTACGCGCGGAGCTGGGTGTGGCCGCCGACGCGCCGGTGATTCTCTCGGTCGGCCGCCTGCACCCGCAGAAACGCTATGACCTGCTCGTGAAGGCGGCCGCTCAGCTGCGGACGGAGGTGCCGGGCGCCACCGTGGTGATCGCCGGGACGGGGCCGTCCTATCTAGATCTCGCTGCGCAGATCTCGGCCGAGCACGCTCCGGTACGCCTGCTGGGCCACCGCGACGACGTCCCCGAGCTGATCGCGGCGTCCGACGTCGCCGTGGTCAGCAGCGACTGGGAAGCCCGGCAGCTGTTCGCCCAGGAGGCGCTCGCGGGCGGGCTGCCGCTGATCACGACCGGCGTCGGGGGATTGCCGGAGCTGGTCGGCGACGCCGCCGTGCTGATCGAGCCCGGCAGCGCCGAGGCGATCCGGGCCGCCATCGTCGACCTCCTCGGTGACCCCGACCGGCGGGCGCAGCTCACCGAGCTGGGCCGGGAACGCTCCGCGACCTGGCCCGACGCCGTGGACATGCTGCGCCGCCTGCTCGACCTGTACGCCGACCTCGCCGACCGGACACCGGTAGCCGAGGAGCTGGACTGATGCGGACGGCCCCGACGAGGAGCGTGCTGGTGGCGCTCCTCGCGCTGATCGCCGCCCTATTCGCCCCGATAAGCCCGGCCCAAGCGGCCGCGGTCGCGTCGGCGGCCGGACCGCTCTCCGCCGCCGACGGCGACGCTGATACCGACACCCGGGCGGACTACGTCATCGTGGCGGGCGTACCGGGGTTGCGCTGGGAAGATCTGGACGCCACGAGCACCCCGACGCTGTGGAAGCTGGCCGAGCACGGCTCGATCGGCTCGATGTCGGTCCGCTCGGCGGTCACCCCGACCTGCCCGGCCGACGGCTGGACCACGCTGAGCGCCGGGAACTACGCGTACCGGAGTCTGGCCGCCAACCCGCCCAAGGTGTCCGGCGAGTGCCCGCAGCTGGAGCAGGAGGTCATCCGGGGGCGCGACAAACAGAGCGCGTCGCTGCCGCCGGACGAGCAACGGCTGGTGATCTTCAACAACGGCAAGAACCCGTGGGGCGCGGTGCCGAGCGCCCTGCCGAACTCCGTGCGCTGCACCGTGGCGGTCGGCGTCGGCGGCGCGATCGCCGCGGTACGCCCCTACGACCGGGTGGACCGCTACGAACCGGGGCTGCCCGACGATCCGGCGAAGCTGACCGACCTGCTGGCCTCGTGCGTACTGACCGTCGCCGACCTGGGCACGGTCGACGCGAAGGAGACGGCCGACCGCAAGATCCAGGCCGCCGCCGCCGACGCGCAGCTGGCGAAACTGCTGGCCGCCCGGCCCGCCCGCAGCACGGTCATGGTCGCCGGGATTTCCGACACCAGCACCGACCAGCGCCTGCACGTCGCCGTCTTCGACGGCCCCGGCTGGGACTCCGGCTGGCTCACCTCGGCCGGCACCGGGCGCAACGGCTACATCCAGCTCATCGACCTCGCCCCGACGATCCTGCACGTGCTCGGGCGGCCAGCGCCGGCGAAGCTGTTCCGGGGCTCGGTCGCCGTCCCGGCGGACGGTCGCCCGGCCGATCTGGCCAGCGCGATCGGCGTACCGGCGCAGGCGGACGCGCAGGCCAAGGCGCAGCGGGGCATCACGGGCTGGTTCTTCGGCCTGCTCGCCGTCGCCCAGCTCGCCCTGTACACGATGCTGGCCTGGGCGATGCGCCGGTCCTACACCCGCGCCGGGCGGGCGCAGAAGGCGTTGCCGCTGCCGGAGTGGATGCGCCGCAAGGCGCCCAGCCGACCCGAGCCGTTCTGGACGAAGTGGGCCGAGATCGCCCTCATCGCCTCGGCCTCGGCCATCCCGGCCGCCTTCGCCGCCGGCATGGCGCCCTGGTGGCGCTCCTCGCACGCCGGGCTGGTCTTCTGGGCGCTGACGGTCGCCGGGATGGTCGTGGTCACCCTCGTCGCGGTGCTGCTGCCCGCGTACCGGCGCACGCTAGGCCCGGTCGGCGTCGTCGCCGGACTCGCCGCCGCCGTCGTCGCGCTCGACCTGGCCACCGGCGCGCGGCTCCAGCTCAACGGGGTCGCGGGCTACTCGGCCCTGGAAGGCGGCCGGTACGCCGGGCTCGGCGTCGTGGGGCTGGGCGTGTTCATCTCCGGCGTCCTGCTGGCCACCGGCTGCCTGGCCCAGATCTCGCCCCGGCGGCGCCGGCCCTGGCTCATCGCCATCGTGGGCGGGGCGGCGGTCGTGGTCGTCGGCGACCCGTTCCTCGGCGCGGACGCGGGCGGGGCGCTCGCGCTGACCGCCGGGGTCTGCCTCGCCGTCGCCGTGTGCACCGGCGGCTGGCTGACGCTGAACCGGGTCGTCTGGGCGACCGTCGCCGGACTCGCCGTGACGGTGGTGTTCGCGTTGATCGACCTGCGCCGCCCGGTCGCCGACCGCGGCAGCCTCGGCCGGATGCTCAGCCAGATCGCCGACGGCACCGGCGGGCCCACCCTGCACCGGCTCAGCGAGTCCAACATCACCGCGTTCGCCAACACGCCGCTCACCCTGCTCGCCCTGGGCTCGGCGGGCTTCGTCTGGTTCGCGCTGCTCCAGCCGTGGGGCGGCCTCAAACGGCTGTTCGGCGTCTATCCGGCCGTCCGGGCAGCCCTGACCGGGGTCGCCCTCGCCACGGTGCTGGCGGGCCTGTTCGGCGGGGCGGCGCTCAACGTCGCCGGCGCGGCCGCGGCCACCGTTGTGCCGCTGGTGGCCCTGGGCGCCCTGCGCGTACGCGAACACGCCGACGATCGGACGATCGCCCAGGAGCAAGAGGCCTTCTCCGGGGTCGTACCGTGACACGGATGCGACACCCCAGGGTGTGATCTGCGTCCTCCTAAGCGGTGAGCGGGCTCCGAGGTGTTAGGGTGAAATCCCGTGGATCATGCGGTCTTTTCATGCTGCGTTCATCTCCAGCAGTGATCACCGACCGCACGTTCGGACTTAATTTCAACACCGACCACGGGAGCGGGTAGTGAGCCCTTCTGCACGGACGAACCTGTCGACAAACCAGCCGACGCGGCACATCTTCGTCACCGGGGGTGTCGCCTCCTCCCTGGGCAAGGGCCTCACCGCCTCCAGCCTCGGCAATCTGCTGACCGCACGTGGCCTGCACGTGGTCATGCAGAAGCTGGACCCCTACCTCAACGTGGACCCGGGCACGATGAACCCGTTCCAGCACGGTGAGGTCTTCGTGACCGACGACGGCGCCGAGACCGACCTCGACGTCGGCCATTACGAGCGTTTCCTGGACCGGAGCCTGTCCGGCAAGGCCAACGTCACGACGGGCCAGATCTACTCGGCGGTCATCGCCAAGGAGCGCCGCGGCGAGTACCTCGGCGACACCGTCCAGGTCATCCCGCACATCACGAACGAGATCAAGTCCCGCATCCGGGCGATGGCCGACCCCGACGAGGACGGGCGTACGCCGGACGTGGTGATCACCGAGGTCGGCGGCACCGTCGGCGACATCGAGAGCCTGCCGTTCCTGGAGGCCATCCGGCAGATCCGGCACGACGTCGGCCGGGAGAACGTCTTCTACCTGCACGTCTCGCTGGTGCCGTACCTCGCGCCGTCGGGCGAGCTGAAGACCAAGCCGACCCAGCACTCGGTCGCCGCCCTGCGCAACATCGGCATCCAGCCCGACGCGCTGGTCTGCCGGTCCGACCGGGAGATCCCCGACGGCATGAAGCGCAAGCTCGCGCTGTACTGCGACGTCGACGCCGAGGCGGTCATCTCCGCGGCCGACGCGCCGAGCATCTACGACATCCCGAAGGTGCTGCACCGCGAAGGCCTGGACGTCTACGTCGTGCGCCGGCTCGGCCTGCCGTTCCGCGACGTCGACTGGACCCGCTGGGACGACCTGTTGGACCGGGTGCACAACCCCGAGGCGGAGCTGACCATCGCGCTGGTCGGCAAGTACATCGACCTGCCCGACGCGTACCTGTCGGTGTCGGAGGCGATCCGGGCGGGCGGGTTCGCCCACCGGGCCAAGGTCAAGCTGCGCTGGGTCACCAGCGACGAGTGCGAGACGTTCGAAGGCGCGGCCAAGGCGCTGTCGGGCGTGGACGGCGTCGTCATCCCCGGCGGCTTCGGCGTACGCGGCATCGAAGGCAAGATCGGCGCGATCCGGCACGCCCGGGAGAACCGGATCCCGACCCTGGGACTGTGCCTCGGCCTGCAGTGCATGACCATCGAGGTCGCCCGGAACCTGGCCGGACTGGCCCACGCCAACTCGCTGGAGTTCGACGAGACCGCTCCTGAGCCGATCATCTCCACGATGGCCGACCAGGAGGACATCGTCGCCGGCCTCGGCGACATGGGTGGCACGATGCGGCTGGGTGCGTACCCGGCCGAGCTGCGGCCCGGCTCGATCGTCGCCGAGGTCTACGGCGGCACCGCGGTCTCCGAGCGCCACCGGCACCGCTACGAGGTGAACAACGCGTACCGGGGCAAGCTGGAGGAGTCCGGGCTGCGGATCAGCGGCACCTCGCCGGACGGCAAGCTGGTCGAGTTCGTCGAGCTGGACCGCGAGATCCACCCGTACTTCGTGGCCACCCAGGCGCACCCGGAGCTGAAGAGCCGCCCGACCCGGCCGCACCCGCTGTTCGCCGGATTCGTCCGGGCGGCCATGGCGTACGCCGACGCCGACCGGCTGCCGGTGGGCGTACCGGCGAAGGCGCGGACGTCGGACGGCACGGAGCTGGACGCGGACGCGTAGCCTGACTTCGTGACGCATGAATACCGGGTCGTCGAGACGACCGAGCGCTTTCACGGCAAGATCTTCGACGTCGTGACCGACCTGGTGGAGATGCCCGGCGGTGGAGTCGCCCCGCGCGACTACCTCAAGCACGTCGGCGCGGTCGCGGTCGTGGCCCTCGACGACGAGCTGCGCGTCGTGCTCGTCCGGCAGTACCGGCACCCGGTCCGGCAGTTCCTCTGGGAGCTGCCGGCCGGGCTGGTCGACGTGGCGGGGGAGGAGGCCGCGGCGACCGCCCAGCGCGAACTGGCCGAGGAGGCCGACCTGACCGCCGGGCGGATCGAGCACCTCGTCGACCTGCACACCACGCCGGGCGCGTCGTCGGAGCTGATCCGGCTGTTCCTCGCGACCGAGCTGCGGGAGGTCGCCGAGCTGCACCAGCGGGCCGACGAGGAAGCCGAGATCGAGGTACGCCGCGTCGCGCTGGCCGACGCGCTGAAGATGATCTTCGAGGGGGAGATCACGAACGGGCCGGCCGTCGCCGGCCTGCTCGCCGCGGACGCCGTCCTGCGCTCCCGCGCCTAACCTCCGCGCTCCCGCCCCGCTCCCGCCCCGCTCCCGCCCCGCTCTTCCGCCCCGCGCTCCCGTCGCCGGGCCCGCCCCGCCCGCGCCGCGCTTGGAACCCTGCAGATCACGGTTACGCATGCTTCCCGTCGCCTCGGAAGCATGCGTTACCGTGATCTGCACCGAACGGGGGAGCGCCGAGCGGGGAAGCGCGCCGGGGAAACCGGTCACACAGAGTGAGATTGGCGGGCGCGATTCACGGGTACGTGTGAACCGTGAAGCTACAGCCTGTAAGCCCGGCCGCTGTGAGCATTACAGCGCGTCGGGTCTCTGTGCAGGTGAGCGGCCATACACTGGCGGCGAGAGCTGCTGCCAGCCAGTGTTGCGCACAGTGTCGTGCGCCCCGCAGAGAGGTATCACGGTGAAGGTCGGAATCCCCCGCGAAGTCAAGAACCACGAGTACCGGGTGGCGATCACCCCGGCCGGCGTCGTCGAGTTCGTCCGCAACGGCCACGAGGTCGTCGTCGAGACGCAGGCGGGCGTCGGTTCGTCGATCACCGACGAGGAGTACCGCGCGGCCGGAGCGCAGATCCTGGCCACCGCCGACGAGGTGTGGGCCGCCGCGGACATGATCCTCAAGGTCAAGGAGCCGATCGAGCCGGAGTACCACCGTATGCGGGCGGGCCAGGTGCTCTTCACCTACCTGCACCTGGCGGCGTCGAAGGAGTGCACCGACGCGCTCGTCACGCAGAAGGTCACCGGGATCGCGTACGAGACGGTCGAGCTGCCCGGCGGACAGCTGCCGCTGCTCGCGCCCATGAGCGAGGTCGCCGGCCGGCTGGCCCCGCAGGTCGGCTCGCATTACCTGCTGCGGGCGCAGGGCGGGCGTGGAGTGCTACCCGGCGGCGTCCCCGGCGTACGCCCCGCGAAGGCGGTCGTCATCGGCGCCGGGGTGTCCGGCATGAACGCCGCGACCATCGCCGACGGGCTCGGCTTCGAGGTGACCCTGCTCGACAAGAACATCAACCGTCTGCGTACGGCCGATCAGCAGTTCCACGGCCGGGTGCGGACGGTCATGTCCAACGCGCTCGAGCTGGAGCTGGCAGTGCTCGCCGCCGACCTGGTCGTCGGCGCGGTGCTCGTGCCCGGCGCGAAGGCCCCGACGCTGGTCTCCAATGAGCTGGTCAGCCGGATGAAGCCGGGCAGCGTGCTCGTCGACATCTCGATCGACCAGGGCGGCTGCTTCGAGGACTCGCACGCGACCACGCACGCCGACCCGGTCTACCGGGTGCACGACTCGATTTTCTACTGTGTCGCGAACATGCCGGGCGCGGTGCCCCACACCAGCACCCACGCGCTGACCAACGTGACCCTCCCGTACGCCATCGAGCTGGCCAACCACGGCTGGCAGGAGGCGCTGCGCCGGGACAAGGCGCTGGCCCTGGGCCTGAACACCTATGACGGCCAGGTCGTCTACGGCCCCGTCGCCGAGGCGCACGGGCTGACCGTGCTGCCGCTCGAGGACGTTCTGAAGTAGGCGTCACCCGCCTGGAGGCCGCACGGTCCGCATCGTTCGTTCGGTTCGTGTGGCCTCCACTTGCGTGTCGTTTCAACACGCCGTGGATGTGACCCGCTGCGGCGGGCCGCGGTGGCGTACAGTCAAGCGACGGCGCGTGACTTCTGACGGCGGCAGGCGTCGTAAGGGGAAGGGCGGGATATGGCTGGCGGCGAGCGTTCGGAGGCTTGGTCCTCGACGTTGCAGAGCAAGCAGTCCGCTTTGGACCTCAGCGCTGATCTGGGTCCAGCGGACCCTTCGGCATACACGGCTCGTAAGGACATCCCTGAGCCGATGCCGACGGACAAGCACGGCCCGGCGCGCATCATCTCGATGGCGAACCAGAAGGGCGGCGTCGGCAAGACGACGACGACCATCAACCTGGGCGCGGCGCTGGCCGAATACGGGCGCAAGGTGCTGCTGGTCGACTTCGACCCGCAGGGCGCGCTGTCGGTCGGCCTCGGGGTCAATCCGCACAACCTCGATCTGTCCATCTACAACCTGCTCATGCAGGACGATGTGGCGACCGAGGACGTGCTCATCAAGACCGACGTGGCCAACCTGCACCTGCTCCCGGCCAACATCGACCTGTCGGCGGCGGAGATCCAGCTCGTCAGCGAGGTCGCGCGGGAGATGGCGCTGGCCCGGGTGCTGCGCAACGTCCGCAAGGAATACGACTTCATCCTGATCGACTGCCAGCCGTCGCTCGGTCTGCTCGCGATCAACGCGCTGACCGTCAGCCACGGCGTCCTGGTGCCGCTGGAGTGCGAGTTCTTCAGCCTGCGGGGCGTGGCGTTGCTGCTGGACACCATCGACAAGGTCCGCGAGCGGCTGAACTTCGACCTCGAGCTCGAAGGCATCCTCGCCACCATGTACGACTCCCGGACGACCCACTGCCGCCAGGTGCTCCAACGGGTGGTCGAGGCGTTCGGCGACAAGGTGTACCAGACGGTGATCACGAAGACGGTGAAGTTCCCCGAGTCGACCGTGGCCGGGGCGCCGATCACGACGCTCGACCCGGCTTCGTCCGGGGCGCGCAACTACCGGCAGCTCGCCCGCGAAGTGATCGCGGCACAGGCCGCGCGCTGACCCGACTGCCCGCTGCTATTTTTCCGGTATGAACGCGCCCGAGACTGCCACCGATGCCGCCCTGTCCGCGGCCGAGGGCGCCCTGCCGGCGGACGAGGGTGCTGTCGCGTCAGTGGTCGAGGACGCTGCCGGGCCGTCGGGCGAGGGCGCGGTTGAGGATGCGCCACTCGCCGAGGCCGGCCCATCGCCGCTCGAGGTCGACACGCCGGTCGTGGACAGCAACAGCGGCCGGTTCAGCGTCAAGCTGGTCAACTTCGAAGGCCCGTTCGACCTGCTGCTCCAGCTGATCGGCAAGCACAAGCTGGACGTCACCGAGGTGGCGCTGCACCAGGTCACCGACGACTTCATCGCGCACATCCGGGCGGCCGGCGACGACTGGGACCTCGACGAGGCCAGCGAGTTCCTCGTGATCGCGGCAACCCTGCTCGACCTCAAGGCCGCCCGCCTGCTGCCGGCGGCAGCGGTCGAGGACGAGGAAGACCTCGCCCTGCTGGAAGCGCGGGACCTGCTGTTCGCGCGGCTGTTGCAGTACCGGGCGTTCAAGCAGGCCGCGGCCCACCTCTCCGAGCTGGCCGAACTGGGCCAGCGCCGGTGGCCCCGCGCGGTCGCGCTGGAGGAGCGCTACGCCGAGGCGCTGCCCGACCTCGTGCTCGGCGTCGGCCTCGACCGCTTCGCCAAGCTCGCGGCCAAGGCGTTCAGCCCCAAACCCGCGCCGCCCACGGTCTCCATCGCCCACGTCCACGACGTCAAGGTCAGCGTGCGCGAGCACGCCGAGACGCTCCGGGACCGGCTCGAGGCCCTGGGCATCGCAACGTTCCGCGTACTGGTCAGCGATTGCCAGAGCACACTAGAGGTCGTCGCGCGGTTCCTCGCGCTCCTCGAGCTGTACCGCGAGAACCTGGTCGGCTTCGAACAGATCCAACCGCTCGGGGAACTCACGGTCCGGTGGATCGCCGCCGACGGCGCGCGGGTCGACCTCGACTTCGACGAGTACGCCGGAAGCCCTGCCCCGCCAGAGTCAGCGGCGGACGCCCCTTCCGGCGACTCCGGCGAGCCCGGACACTCGGCCGAGACAGACGCCGCGGATGCGGCCGAGGACGCTGACGCGTCTGCGGACGCGGCAACGGACGCTTTTGATGGCGCGGATACTGCTGACGCCGCCGACGCCGAAGACGGCCAGCCCAGCGCCTGAGCGATCAAGCGCTCGAAGAGCCCACGATAACGACTGATAGGCTACAAAAGTGACACAAGATGGTTCTTTTTCCCGGGATTCGCTCGCCGATCAGGCCGCGAGCTGGGTGCCGCCGTGGCAGCGGCCGGGTGACCGTCTTGACGCGCCCGAAGCCGCCCCAGCGGACTCCGCCGACCTCGCCGACACCGCTGACGCCGCCGTAGCCGATGCCGCCGTGGCCGATGCCGACGTCGCTGACCTCGCCGACGTGCCCGAGGCCGTCGCGCCCGTCGCCGACGTAGCCGACGCCGACGTGGCCGACACCGACGTGCCGGGGGCCGTCGCACACGTCGCCGACGTGGCCGACGCCGATGTGGCCGACGGCGACGTGGCTGACCTCGCCGAGGTGCCTGGCGACGACATGACTGACCTCGCCGAGGTGCCTGGCGACGACATGACTGACCTCGCCGACGCGCCCGAGGCCGTCGCGCTGGAGGAAGCCGTCGCGCCCGTCGCCGACGAGGCCGAGGAACCCGCCGAGGCCGACGAGGACACCGACACCGGCACTGAGTCCGACGAAGACGCTGGGGCCGACGAAGACGCTGGGGGCGACGACGCGGCTGGGGCCGACATCGAGGCGCCGATCGAGCACACGAAGCCGGTCGAGCTGCCGGACATCGCCATCGAGCCCGAAGCTCCGGACGAGGAACCCGGTGACTACACCGAGCCCGCGGCCCAGCTGACCGAGCCGACGGACGCGCCGGTCGAGCCCGCAGCCGACCTGACGGACGCGCTTGAGGATGCGGCTGCGGAAGATGGGGCCGCGGAGGATGCGGCGGACGCGTTCGCTGCTGCTGCCGGTCGGCTGGCCGCGCTCGTCGAGATGCCGAAGTTCGACGCCGAGCCTATCGCCGAACCGCGGCACACCTTGCCGTCGCCGCAGCTCAGCGCGCCCGTGGTGCCCACCCAGCCGAACCGTGGGTACGAGGCGGCGGTGGCCGAGACGGCCGTGGCCGAGCCTGCCGCGGCGGAGGCGGCGGAGGAAACTCAGCTGGCTGCGTTGGACCCGGGCGAGCTGCGTTCGGCGTTGGAGGCCATTCTGATGGTCGTCGACGAGCCGGTGGGCGAGATCATGCTGGCTCAGGTGCTCGAACAGCCGACCGAGGTGGTCGCCGACGCCCTGCTGACGCTGGCGGCGGCGTACACGGCGGAGAGTCGGGGCTTCGAACTGCGGCGTGCCGCCGGGGGCTGGCGTTTCTACACCCGCGATGCGTACGCCTCTTATGTGGAGCGTTTCGTGCTGGACGGGCAGTCGGTGCGGCTGACCCAGGCCGCTCTGGAGACGCTGGCCGTGGTCGCCTACAAGCAGCCCGTGACGCGGTCGCGCATTTCGGCTATCCGGGGTGTCAACTGCGACGGCGTGGTGCGTACGCTCGTCAGCCGGGGACTGATCGAGGAGTGCGGGGCCGAGCCCGACTCGGGCGCGCACCTTTACCGCACCACCTCTTTGTTCCTGGAGAAGCTGGGCCTCGACGGGCTGGACCAGCTGCCTCCGCTCGCCCCTTTCCTGCCCGACAACGTCGAGGAGATCGCCGATGCCGAGCGCTGAGGGACAGGAGCGCCTGCAGAAGGTGCTGGCAGCTGCGGGAGTCGGGTCGCGGCGCGCGTCCGAGGTGCTCATCGACCGTGGGCGGGTCCTCGTCAACGGGAAGGTGGCCCGGCTGGGGGACAAGGTCGACCCGGCCACCGCCGAGATCTACGTGGACGGCCAGCGGGTCGTCGTCGACAACCGCCTCGTGTACCTGGCGATGAACAAGCCGCGCGGGGTCGTCTCGACGATGTCGGACGAGGAGGGCCGGGAGGCCATCGCGGACTACATCGGCGACCTGGGCGTACGCGTCTATCACGTCGGGCGGCTGGACCAGGAGTCCGAGGGTCTGCTGCTGCTGACCAACGACGGGGCGCTCGCGCACAAGCTGATGCACCCGTCGTACGAGGTTCCGAAGACGTATCTGGCCGAGGTCGCCGGGCCGCTGCCGCGTAGTGTCGGCCGGTCGTTGCGCGCCGGCGTCGAGCTGGAGGACGGTCTGGCCCGGGTCGACTCGTTCCGCCTGGTCGACGCGATCGGCAACACGGCGCTCTGCGAGGTCGTCCTGCACGAGGGGCGCAACCGGATCGTGCGGCGCATGTTCGACGTGCTCGGCTTCCCGGTGTCGCGGCTGGTGCGTACCGCGATCGGGCCGATCCGGCTGGGCGATCTGCGGGCGGGGCGGCACCGTCGGCTCAACGCGGCCGAGGTAGCGGCGCTGTTCAAGCTGGTCGACGGCAAGTGAGTCTGTACGAGAGCGCGCTGTCGGCGCTCACTGAGATGCGGCCCGCCGACGACGGCCAGGCCGATTGGCGTACCACTCTGGACTTGGTGAAGAGCGGGCCGGAGTCGTTGCGGCGAGAGCGGGACGGCGGGCATGTCACCGCGAGCGCGCTGGTCTACTCGCGCGAGCGAGACGCGTTCCTGCTGAGCCTGCACCGCAAGTTCGGCATCTGGGTGCAGCTCGGCGGGCATGTCGACGCGACGGACGAGACGCTGGTCGCGGCGGCCTTGCGTGAGGCCACCGAGGAGGGTGGCATCGCGGACCTGGTCGTGGACCCGGTGCCGGTCGACGTGGACGTGCACGAGGTGCCGAACTGTGCTGGGCGGCGGCTGCTGCACCACGACGTGATGTTCCTGATGTACGCCCCGGCGGGCGCGGCCGAGCGGATCAGCGACGAGTCGTTGGCGCTGGGCTGGTTCTCCGTGGACGACCTGCCGTCGCCGCGGGGCACCGATGTCGACCGCGTCCTCCGGAACGCGCTGGCCCGGATCTCCGCCGGAGATCAGGCCGCGTAGAGCTGCTTGCCGTAGTTCTCCGGCTTGTAGTAGTCCTCCAGCTCGGCCAGGGTCTCCTGGGTCGGCTGGACCTCCTTGACCAGGCAGGCGTGTGAGGGCAGCACGTCGGGGTTCCAGGTCTCGGCCTGCCACAGCTGCGAGCGCAGGAACGCCTTCGCGCAGTGGAAGAAGATCGTGTCGATGTCGACCACGACGGCGAGCTGCGGCCGGTGTCCCTTGACGATCATGTCGTCGAAGAAGGGCGCGTCGCGGACGAGCCGGGCGCGGCCGTTGATCCGCAGCGTCTCGGTGCGGCCCGGGATCAGGAAGATCAGCCCGACGTGCGGGTTGGCCAGGATGTTGTGGAAGCCGTCGGCCCGCCGGTTGCCCTTGCGCTCCGGGATCGCGATCGTGTGGTCGTCGATGACGTACGTGAATCCCGCTGGGTCGCCTTTGGGGGAGACGTCGCAGTTGCCTTCGGCGTCGGAGGTGGCCACGAGGACGAACGGGGAGGCGGCGAGCCAGTCCCGGTCGCGCGGGTGCAGGGCCGCCCGCTCCTTGGCCACGGCCCGGGGCATCGGCGCCCCGAGCAGATCGCGCAGTTCCTCGGGGGACGTGATCTCGATCAGTTCCGCGCTCTGCGTCATGATCACACCCTACTCCGGGCGGCATGCCCGAATTCCCCGGCCGATCGGGTCGGACTTTGGTACACAAAGGGGGTGAGTGATCTCCAACCACGCCCGTACGCCGACGACGACCTCCCGGTGTTGCAGGACATCGTCGCGGGCTGGATCGCCTTGGCCGGGCGTTGCGCGTACGACCACGTCGGCGAGCTGCCGCATCGGATCTACGAGAATCTGCGCGGCCGGCGGCCGATCGGTGAACTCGTGCAGGTGTGGGAGGAACGCGGTTCCGTCATGGGCATCACGGTCAACCTGCGGTTCGGCTGCGCCTTCGACGTGTTCACCGCGCCGGCGCTGCGCGGGACGGCGGCCGAGGTGGCGATGCTGCGGCACGCGGCGTACGTGACCGAGCACGCGGCCGCCGACGACGAGGAGTTCGTGCTCACCGACTGCTTCGACTGCGACACCGTGCGGGCCGGGCTGCTGACCGAGCTGGGCTTCGAGCGCTTCCGCACCTGGGACGTCGTCAACGAGCTGGCCCTGCCCTCGCCGCAGGACCTGCCGGAGGTGGGCGAGCCGCTGCTGGCGGAGGTACGCGAGGTCGAGGGGTTCGAGATCCGCCCGGCCGTCTTCGCGGACGCCAAGGCGCTGGCGGAAGCCCACAACGGGGCCTTCGGCGACAGCTGGACCGGCGAGCAGTACCGGGCCGAGGTGATGGTCAAGCCCGGCTACGACCCCACCCGCGAGATCGTGGCGGTCGCCCCGGACGGCCGCATCGCCGCGTTCTGCGTCTACTGGACCGATCCGCTGAACAAGCTCGGCCACTTCGAACCGGTCGGCACGCATCCGGACTTCCAGCGTCAGGGGCTGGGCAAGGCCGTCATGGCGTACGCGCTGCGTGAGATGGCGGCCGACGGGATGACCACCGTGACGGTCAACCACAACGAGGAGAACACGGCGGCCGCCGCGCTCTACGCGTCGCTCGGCTTCACCTCGGCCGGTAAGACCTCCGGCTACCGCCGTCCCCGCGCCGCCGTGGGAGCGAGCGACGTCGTACGGTGACGCGATGGATCTCGCTGACGCCATCGCCCGGGTCGAGGCCGGGGACTGGCTCCCGGCCGACCGCTGGTATCTGACCGCGCCGCAACCCGGCCCCCGCGCGGCGGCGGTCGTCGCCTTCCCCGGCGTGTCGATCGTCGCGGCCGACGTGGATCCGGCCTGGGTCGCGGGCGAGCTGCCCGAGGAGGACCTGTCCGCGCCGCTCAACCCGCCCTTTCTGCGCGCGCTGGAGGAGAAGCTCACGCGCCGCGTGAACAACATCGACATCGTGATGATGTCCGTGCGCCTGCCGGGCCCGCCGCCACTCACGCTGCGGGAGGTGTCCGACTCCGATCACCCACGCGTACGCCGGGCGCACCGCTACCGTGATGAGGTACGTGTCTGGGAGACGGAGTCCGGGCGGGGTGTCCTGATCGTCGGCTGGGGTCTGGCCGGGCGCTGGGAGGTGGCGGTGGAGGTCGATCCGCAGGCCCGCGACCGGGGGCTGGGCCGGACGCTGGCGCTGGCCGCTCGGCATCTGGTGCCGGAGGAGCGGCCGGTGTGGGCGCAGATCGCCCCGGGCAACGCCGCCTCGGTGCGGGCGTTCCTGGCCGCGGGGTATGAGCCGGTCGGAGCGGAGGCCCTCCTTGTTCCCTGACGTCACCTTCAGCGCGCTGGTGGAGAACCACTTCGCCTTCATGGGGGCTCAGCGGGGCGACCTGCACCGCAAGGGCGCGGCGATCGAGCTGGTCGGCCGGGCCGACTTCCTGTCCTGGTGGACGCCGCTGATCGCCGATGTCGAGGTGCCGCCGGAGGCCACCACGGTGCGGCTCTTCCCCTGGAGCGACGAGTCCTGGCCGCCGCGCCTCGCCGACCTCGGCTTCCGGATGTCGAGCGAGCTGTCCTACCTGGACTGCCCCGTTCGGCCCGGCACGGCGGCGACGCTGCCCGACGGGGTCACCATCGAGGTCGTCGCCTCCGACGCCGACGTGGAAGCGTTCGCGACCGTCCAGACGGCAGGCTTCGCCGAGCCGGCCGACACCGACGAGGACCTCGCCTGGTGGCGGGAGTTCCTCATCGAGGAGGCCCGGCGTAACTCCACCGACCCGGCGCAGACCTTCTACGTCCTGCGGGCCGACGGCGTACCGGCGGCGGTGTCGCTCACCGTCGTGACCGACGGCGTCTGCGGGGTGTACGGGGTCGCCACGTCGCCGGAGTTCCGCCGTCGCGGCTACGCCAGCCGGCTGCTTGACCGGATCCGGGTGGACGCGTACGCCCGGGGTGACGAGCGGCTGGCGTTGCAGGTCGAGCCGGATTCGGCCGCCGAACGGATCTACCTCGCCGCCGGGTTCGAACCCCGGTTCCGGTCCACGCTGTACTCGCGATGACGCCGCCCGGCGAGGCGGCCGTCGTCGGCGGGGGCATCGGCGGGCTGGCCGCGGCGCTCGCCCTGCACCAGGCGGGCTGGGGCGTACGCGTCTTGGAGCGTGCTCCGCAGATCACCGAGATCGGCGCCGGCCTGTCGCTTTGGCCGAACGCGATCCGCGCGCTGGCCGCCCTCGGCCTGGCCGATCAGGTGCTCGAGCTCGGTGCGGTCGAGGCCCGGGGCGGCATCCGCGATCGGCGGGGACGCTGGCTGTCCCGGTCGTCGGCGGCCGAGATCAGCCGGGCGTACGGATATCCGATGCTGGTCGTGCATCGGGCGGACCTGGTACGCGTACTGCGCGACGCGCTGCCGGACGGGGTGCTTCAGCTGGGGACTGAGGTCGACGACGTACCGGCCGCGCCCTTGGTGGTCGCGGCCGACGGGGCCACCAGTACGCTGCGCCGGCGTCTGCTGCCCGGCTATGAGCCCC
>NZ_JBFBAZ010000151.1:0-18351 GCF_040682475.1 Hamadaea sp. NPDC051192 | reverse complement strand
GGATACCTCCGCGCACTCAACACAGAAACCACAAACATCGATATAGTCACATCGATCCGATTACCGGGTCAACGTTTCATGTCACACCACTAGCAACCTGCTGGGTACCTCCTTTGGACAGCCTCGTCCGTAGCCAGGTCAGCGTGGCCAATGGGTCGTCACGGGGCCAGGCTCGCGGGCGAAGAGGTCTCCAGACGCACTCGATGTGCTTCGCAGCCGGCGCTTTCTACTACGGCAGCCTAAGATCGTGATCCGGCCACCGGGCCGATGATCACAGGTTGGCCAAGTCGTTGTGCACCAGGGGAAGTAGGCACGGCCGCCGCTCGATCATGTCTGTTGTGGACATACATGAGGTTGCGGCGACCGTTGCCGCCAGGATGGACCCTGCCCGGTGGCGGGGTGAGTTCGAGTCGCTGTTCGCGCTTGTGGCGCCAGCGTTCGCACGGGTGGAACCGCGCGGCGGGCGAAGCTGTTCATCCAGGCTCTGCTCGGCCCGATCGAGGTCCGCACCTGCTGGCAGATCGCCGAGTACGCCGGGGAGGCTGATCCCGGTGGGATGCAACGACTTTTGGCGTCGGCTTCGTGGGGCGACACATGGGTGCGGGCGCAGATCCGCGACTATGTGATGGCCGCGTTCGGGCCGGGCGGAGTGCTGATCGTGGACGAGACCGGCGACGCCAAGAAGGGCATACACACGGTCGGCGTGCAGGAGCAGTACGCCGGCACCCTCGGCAAGATCGACAACGCGCAGGTCAGCGTGCACCTGGCCTACGCCGCCCGCGAGGGTGCGCGGGCACTGATCGACTTCCGGCTCTACCTTCCCTCGTGCTGGACCGACGACCCCGACCGGTGCGCCACCGCGAAAGTGCCCGACGACATCGGGTTCGCCACGAAACCGCAGCTGGCCTGGCAGATGATCGAAGACGCCCTCGACGCCGGAATCGACGCGGCATGGGTAGCCGCCGACGAGGTCTACGGCAACGACACGAAACTGCGCGCGCGACTACGCGTTCGCCAGATCGGCTACGTCCTGGCGATCCGCTGCGACACCGCCCTGAACCGCTGGGACTACCCGAACCTGACCATCACCGCAGCTCAGGTGGCCGCCACGCTGCCGCCCGAGGTCTGGGGCCGGTACCTGGCCGGCTGGGGCTCGAAAGGACCCCGCTACTACCTGTGGGCATGGGTGAAGATCGTCGAGACCGAGGACGACGGCACCGACTGCGGCCACCACTGGCTGCTGTTTCGCCGCAACCCGGCGACCGGCGAGCTCGCCTACTATCGGTGCTGGTCACCCATCCTGGTCGGTCTGCCCACCCTGACCTGGACCGCCGGGCTGCGCTGGCCGATCGAATCCTGTTTCCAAGACTCCAAGGGCCAGACCGGCCTGGACCAGGTGCGGACCTGGCGGTCATGGCACCGCTACACAACCCTCGTCCTGGTCGCCGCGGCGTTCCTGGCCGTCCTGGCAGCCCGCCAACCCCGACCCACGCCTTCGACACTGCCCGCCACCGACGAGATAGGCCCACTGAGCGCGGCCGAAATCCGCCGCCTGCTCGTCTTCGTATTCACCCGACCCGATACGACGATGCGCCATGCATTGTCCTGGCTCGCCTGGCGCCTTGCCCATCAAGCCCGAGCCCGCCACTACCACTACAAACGCCGAACACTACTCGACACCAGTCGATGATCCCGATGTTCGGCTGCCGTATTAGGCAGCACCTGTACCATGAAGCAAGCTGTAGGGCCTGCTCTCTATAGGTGCGACCGATCATCCCGGATCAAATCCGCGTCTCCGCGCAAGGTTCTCAGCTTTAATGAGTATTGATCTCAGCTGTTTCTCTGACATACTGCGTTCACGCACGATGAGAACGAACGTTGTGAAGTAGACGTGGGCTCGCTGCTGCTGTCGGATCCCCGATAAGTCAAGATCCTCGCCGAGCGCGGCCCGGATCATCGCCTCAGCCTCGATGGGAACGATCTTCTTAAGGTCAGCGTGAAAGCTCGTGCGCATGTACTGTACGTATGCCGCGATCTCGTGAACTGGTGTCGTTGCCACGAAACGGAGGACGACCGCCAGCTCGAACGCGGCCTGCCAGACAGCAAGTTCAGCTACTTCATCGCTGATCTTCACCGAGGCGGCCGGCCGCTCCATGATCTGGTCAAGAAGCCATTGCGCGCTACGCGTACTGAGTTTCGTACCTTTGCGCCCGAGGCTAATCATCGCTGGTCCCCTCGTTAGTCGCGGGCCGCTCCGTGATGTGGCCGAGCAACGGCGCTACGCGTTGTGGACGTTTCGTTGTCCTCGGAGGCCGTTCGTGTTTACGCCGTTTTGCTTGCCTCGCTGAGTCCCGCGCAGGAGGTAGGTGATCATCGCCTCTTGGGGGCCATTGTCGCCAGGCTTAGTTCGGTCGCCGACGGCTCGGGTTTGGGTTGATTTGACTCCTCGCCACCCGCGGCAACATTCAGATCATTCGGGTGTGAAGCCCCGCTCACGAGCTACGTTCTCAGCAGTGGCCAGTAGCCTCCGTAGGTCTGTGTCGGAAATCGCCTTGTCCTTGACGATGATCGAAAGAACGACCACATAGACCAGTCCACGGTGCCGTGGCTTGATAGCCTCGATGTCGAGATCCTCGCCCAACGCCGCACGGATGAGGGCCTCGGAGTCGATCGGCGGGATCGCCGCGAACTCGGGCTTGAATCGGTCATGCATGCGCTGAGCAAATGCGGAGATTTCAGCGACGGGTGTGTCGTTATCGAAAGCCGATCGTACGGCCAATTCGAAGGCAGCGTGCCACAATGCCAGCTCGCTACGCTGGTCCTTGATATTGCGCTTCGGCTCGATGTCTTTGCCCGTGATTTCGCTGAAGAGCCAGCGCCCGCCCAGAGTCGTCAGCTCCGGTTCTCGTCGTCGTACCTTGAACACGCCCTGTCCCTTTCGCTTACTGTTCGGTCGCGGCGGCGGCGCCCGCTTCGGCTGCCCGGATCACTTCTTCGAGGTCGTCAGCGGACAGGCGCAACGTCTTCGCGATGTCTACGATTAGGCCGCACGCGACTCGTCCTTGGTCGTCCATCGGAATCCCTGTGACGATGCCAGGCTCCCCCATGACGAATCGGATGACCGCTTCGGCGATGCGGCTGTCGGACGGTGAGAGAAACCGGTCTTCCCGGAGGCAGGCCGACCGCACGTATCGCGCGATGCTCCGCGGATCTGCTGGATTACCGAGCAGCAGCGTCGATAGGCTCGCCAGCAGTCCGCTGGCGACCATTGCCGCATATGCATCGATTCTGATGTCTGGCTTCTCCGCTGGGCGGGCTCCGGAGAGAAGCGCCCGCATCAGCAGGCCCACTTCGTCGCGTGCATTCCTGTCCGATTCCATCGTTCGCCTCTATCCGAATATGCTGCGGAATGCTGCCGCTACTACAGCTGCGCCCAGCGCGAGGGCACCGGTGGCCGCGTCCAGATTGCCAGGGCTCGGATTGATGTCGCCCAGCATGGGTGGTTGCATCTGCGAGGCCGTCGTCGCCTGTGGTTGGCCTTCGCGCACTCGGCCGACGACGCTCTTGATCGTATCAACCACGTCGTTCATGCCTTCGTCGACGGCTTCTTGCTCCGCAGCAGTGCCTTCGGCCACCTCCGCATGAGCGGCCTCGCTGAGTGCGCTCTCGGACGCGGCGACGTCCACTCCGCCGGCCGCGCCTACCTCTGCCCCGGCCCCGACAGCCGCTTCAGTGGCTCCGGCGGCCGCTACCCGGCTGCGCCTGCGGCTGCTGTTTCGGCGGCGCCGGCTGCGGCTAGCTCGGCCCCTTCCGCGACGATCGAGTTGACGGACCGGCTGCTTGACCGGCAAAACCAACTTTGAGTCCTGCCGGCGCCGTTCGCCCTGCTTCTAGCGCAGAATGCGAGCTAAGCGTCGGGCTGCTCGTGTCCCTTCGTCTCAGGCCTTCAGCGGACGCCGCGACGGAACAGGGTCATCTTCACGCAGCTCAGACTTACACCAAGGTCATCGCCGATGTCACGCATCCTTGCCTGCTCCGGCACCGATCAAGGATCTCGTCGCGAACGTCAGTCTTGTCGCCAGCCGCCAATCTGCGAGTACCTGGCCTGAACCGAACCGCAGGGGCGAGCCTGCGTGACGGGAAGACTCCACTGACAACGTGGGTCAGGCCTACCCGGACGGTCTTTGCGGTGGTCGGCCTGGCCGCGTCAGATACCGGTTGGATACACCTTCAGATTCTCTGCCACCACGACGATCGCCTTTCCGGGTGAGACCTCGATGGAGCCGTCGTCAATCTCGACCAGCAGAAGTCCGTTGGCGATCCGGAGCGTCAGGACGTCCTGGTCCTGCATCTCGACGTTTCCCCGCAGCTGAGGGCCCTCGCGTAGCGTCGCTTCAGCGCCGTCCATCGCAATCGCGTCGCCCCATCCGAGCATGGAGACGATGTCCAGCTCAACGTCGACGAGTTCGCCAGCGTTGGGCGGCGAGCCAACCCACTCGGCCTGTAGCGGAACACCTGCTACCACGATGTCTACCACCGTCGGCAGACCCGGATGCACCACGACGACATGAACTTGCATGCACCAGATGATCGCAGCCCAAGTCCGGTTCTGCCCCCATAATCGCGCAACGCTCGTTTGCACACGTCGCGAAAGGAATCGACTCGACCAGGTAGTTTTGGAGCTGCAACGCGCACGCCTGCTAGAGCGCGGGCGCGGGCGTTGCCTCGGTCAAGGTTCCGCAGGGAGAGAAACTTACGTGCGCATGGAACGGCCGGAGGGCACGGTTCAGGACGCTGTCGAACCAGAGCCAGCTCCGGCACTCTCGTTGGGGCGGCTGAAATCCATTCCGAACCCAACACTCATCGAACTCACGCCCGGGTGACAGGTCCACAGTTATGGCTAAGAATTGGAGTGGGAGCGGTTTGGGATGAAGCCCGCCAAGGAAACCAACCCCAGCCCCCTCAATGAGCCCGTCCGCTCCGCTGACGGCTCATCTTGTAGATCGCGGTTACCACCCGGCGTCGAATCCATGCTCGACGGGCCTGGAGTCCTGACCCCATCCGCGATCATTGCGGCGCGCCCCGTCCGAGCCGCGCCGCCTGGTACGCCACCAGTCAGATCGACGTAGGCGGACCGCCGTAGCGGTCACATTTTGCCCGTGAGCTGCTGGAATGCGGTTCGGATTCTGCCACGTATCGTCCACCATAAGTACAGCTCAGAAGCCCTCCGGAGGATCTTCCTCGGAGGGCTTCATCGATATTAGTGGGCAAAGCGCTCCACGTCACCACGCCCAGGCCGCAGTGCAGCGGCGAAGAAGCGGCCGCATTGCCAGGTCCGGTCGAGCCAGAAACTCCACTGCCCACGGTGGTGCAGCGGACATCGCGCTGAGCGCGACACCGCCGAAGGACGCGGCCGGGGCGCGGGCCTAAGTCGCCCGTCGTCAGTCCGACGGCAGTTTGCTACCGCCGAACATCCCCGCCACTCCGCCAGCGTCGTTTCCCTTGTGTCGGCGTATCCGGTGATGGCCCTGCCATACGCCTTGGCTCGGATGACGCTGCTGGCCCGAACTACACCGGCCAACCCCGATCTACTCCTCCGGCATGAGCAACCGCAAGTCCGGAATAGACGCCTGAATTTGCGATGTCGGCTGAGCCTACCCTTTCGTATACCGCGATCCGCCGGGTGTGGTCGCGATCGCGACTACACCCGGCGGATCAGATTTCCTTACCGATAGTCCTGATGGAACGGTCGGCTCACAACGTGCCGCACTGGCCGACCCGCGGCCCGCTGACGGTATTCGCCACCCCGCGGTTAACCGGTGGCGGCTCGTTGCCCACGCATCGCAATATCCCGACAATCTGGTTACCGGAGACCACGCTCGGATCGTCGCCGGTCCGGTTGCCGACCAGGCTGACCGGGCCGACCACCCGCACTCCGCTGACCAGGACCGGACCGGTGGTGCCGGTGATCGAAAGCGGGCCTTCAATCTGGCTACGGGTCAACTCCACCACCGTGGCACCCGTTGCGGTCACCGGCCCGACGACGCTGGCCTCGAGCGCGTACAACCCGGCGCCCTTCTCAACCGTCATCGGCCCGATCACCTTGGCACCCTGAGCCAGACATGTCACCCCGGCGCTGACCGTCAGCGGGCCGCGGTGCTCGCCGCTGATCACCTGGGCGCAGGTCTGATCCGTGACCTCAAGCGTCACCGGCAGCGTCACCAGCCCGTTGTTCGGGTCATCGTTGCTGACACAGAGTTGCGCCCGGTATATACCAGCGGCCAGCCCGGTGCTGTCCAGGGAGACTGTCACCTCGCTGGACTTGCCGGCGCCGGTGGCGTCCGAGGCACGGTCCACCGACAGCCACGGCACCTCGTCGGGTGTGACGCACGGTTGCAGATCGGGCAGTTGGACGTGGGTGATGAATCGGGCCGTCCCCTTGTTGTTCTTCACCGAGACCAGCTGGTTGGCCCGGTTGATCTCCTCGACGCCCCGCGAGCTGGTGACCAGGAAGTTGCCGTTGCCGAGCTGGTAGACGCCCTGGTAACCGGTGCCCTTCGCAGGTGCGTAGGTGCCGATCAGTTTTCCGGTGGAGTCCATCTCGTAAACCCCTGCGGGGCCGCCGCTGCCGTAGTTCGCGGCGAGCACGTTGCCGTTGGGCAGCTCCACCATCTGGCCGGGCCAGCTGATCCCGTTGACGAAGCGGGGGTTGGCTCGGGATCCGTCCTTGCTGAAGCTGTGGATGGCGTCGCTGTCGCTGGCTGAGATCAACATGTCGTTCTCGCGGAACAGGATGCCCCATGGACCCTTCATACCGTCGGCGCCGGGGGCGACGAAGGTACCCAGGTACTTGCCGTCGGCATCGAATTCGACCACCGACTGGGCGTTTGCCTGCGCGGCGACCGTCACCAGCACAGTGCCACGCGGAGAGAGTGCAATACCCCGCGTGTTGGCCATGATCCTAGGGTCGTACGCCCCGGCGGACGGGGCGAAGACACGGCGGAAAGTGCCGTCCAGGCTGTACTCGGTGACCACTCCGTTTAGCTGGTCGGACATCAGGAACCCGCTGCCGTCCGGCTTGGCCACGATCTGGAACGGCGTGTACAAGGTGCTAGTCGGATCGAACGAGACATGCGGGATGAACTGCGGATCGATGAGGTTTCCCGTCTGCGGGTCGAACGCCATCACCCCGCGCGTACTGCTGCCCGAGTTGGGAATCAGCAGCACACCGTTACGCAGGAGCCGGACCCGCTCGTCGTCTGGTCCCGCGTCCGGGTCGTCGACCCGCCAGTCCAGCACTCCGAAGCCGGTGTTGCGGACCGTGAAGCTCTGTTTGGTGACCAACCCGGCCGGCTGCCGAGACGAAAGCGACTTCTGCGCCACCGCGATCCGCGGTACCGGTATGACGGTCAGTGTCAGCGAGATCCTCGTGTTCGGCTCGTCCTGGTCGTTACTGGCCAGACAGAGGTCAGCCTGGAACACGCCACCGTCATCCAGGCCGGTCGAATCGAGCGTGATCTCGATGTTCTGATCGGTGAACGGGGCCAGGTCGCCCTGTGCTGGGGTCACTTTCGCCCAGGACGGCCAGGAGCAGCCGGTGCCCTCCCCCGTGGCCTGCCAGGTCAGGGGGGCGCCGCCAGCGTTGCTCACCTTGACGGTGTGGCGCTCGCTCTGCGCGACATCCATGCTGCTGCTCAGCGCGGCCTGATCCACGGTCAGATCCGGAACGGCGGGCAGCACGGCGACCGGGAAGTGGGCCGCGGCGACCGCCGGCCCGTCCCCGCCGTGCCGGGCATCGGTCGTCAACTCGATCGAACCGAAGAGCCACTTGTCCCGGGGGGTTCCGGTGACGTCCAGGGCGATGGTCAGGGCCTGGCTGGCTCCGGGCGCCAAAGTGAACTGCGTCGGCGTGACGCTGATCCGTACCCCGGTAGGCGCCTTGGCTGCCACCTGCCAGGTCGCGCTCACTCCGGCCACGCTGGACACCGTACGGGTGAAGGTGCAGACGTTGAGGCAGTGGTGCTCGACGACGGCCGGCAGATTCAGGGTCTGGGGATCGCCACCGGTCTCGGGGTCGGCCGCGATGAAGTTCGCGGCCGTCTCATCCAGCACCAGTCCGGCCCGGGCGGCCTGTTCCAGGTTGATCCGGCCGGAGCCGGCGTCGAACGGGTCGGCTGGGGTGACCCCGTCCTCCTTCCGTACGCTGTCCCGATCGGCGGTGACCGCCAGCGCGGAGCGGATCCGGGTCGGCGACCAGTCCGGGTGTAGGGCCGCCAGCAGCGCACCTGCCCCGGCCACATGGGGCGAGGCCATGGATGTGCCCTGCATGAAGGCGTACTGGACCGGGTCGGTGGCCGTCGCCATCGTGGCAGCAAGGATGTTGCGGCCAGGGGCGGCGAAGATGGGGGCGAGCAGATCGAACTGGCTGGGTCCGCGGGAGCTGAAGTCGGACACCAAGTCGGTCCACTTCGGATTGCGTATCACCTCACTGCCGGTGCCCACGTGCACCTCGACCGGGCCGTTGACGGTGGTCAGGTGCTCACGCAGCCGTAGCCCATCCGCCAGAGCGACCATCACCGCAGGGATCTTGCTGCCCTTCAGCTCGCCCATCGTGATGGGCGGGCCGGCGAACTGGTTGTGCACGATCACGCCGGTCGCGCCGGCGGCGGCGGCGTTGGCGACTTTGACGGAGAAGTTGCATCCTCCCCGGGTGATCAGCGCGACCTTGGCACTGAATGCGCCGGCCGGGAAGGTCTCACAACCCAACTCGTTGCCAGGCTCGGCGGTGCCGGAATACCGGAGTTCGCCCTCGATGGGTGGGATCGGTGAGCCGTCGCCGATCACAGCGGGAATGCCGGTGAGCGACGGCGGCACCGGTCCCGGCGCGGTCACATCGAGCCGATGGGCGATGACCCGCTCTTGGTCTACCGAGGCTACGGAGGCGTTCCACGGCGCGGTCTTCACCACCGTCTCCGCGCCCGGTCCCTCGTTGCCCGCGGAGGCGGCGATGAAGATGCCGGCCGCGTACGCCTCGAGGAATGCCTGGTCGACGAGGTCGTTCCACGGGTTGTCCGACCCGGAGATCGAATAGTTGAGGACGTCGACCCCGTCGGCGATCGCCTGGTCCACGGCGGCGATCGACGCCGACGAGAAGCAGCCGATGGTCAGGCAGACCTTGTAGGCGATGATGTTGGCTCGGGGCGCCACCCCGGAGACTGTGAGGGTATGCGAGTCGGTGCCAACCTTGATGGTGGCCTGGTGCCTGTTGCCGGCGGCGGTCGAGGCGGTATGGCTGCCGTGGCCGTTGTCGTCGCGAGGGTCGGTACCCACAAACGACCAGGCGCCGATCAGCTTGTCGTTGCAGATCGCCCGGTAGTTCGGGTGGTTCGGAGCGCAGACGCCGACGTAGTTGCCCGTGCCCATGGGGTTGGTGTGCCGGTAGCCGTCACCGTCTACCGCGGCGAACGACGGGTGGTCGGGGTTGATGCCGGTGTCCAGCACGCCGACGATGACGCCCTCACCGCGGGTAGCGACCTCGTCGGGAGTCCGGCCCTCCCAGACGGCCGGCGACTGGATCTGCGTATTGCTGGTGTCGGTGGTCAGCTTCAGGGTCTGGTCGGGTACGACCGCCGCGACCCCCGGCAGGTCGGCCAACCGAGCAGCCTCTTCCGCGCTGGCCTCGATCGCCAGTCCATTGACCACGTTCTGATACCTGTGGGCAACCCGCACGGACCGGCCCAGGCTCGCCGCGATCTCATCCACCACTGTGTCCTGCTGCCGAGCCAATTCCTTGAGATAGGAGGCGCTGGCGGTCGACCGGGTATTGATCTTTTTACGGGAAGCCGCACCGGTCTTGGTGACGGCCGCCAGCGACGGCTTGTCCAGCCGCAACAGCCAAAGCCCGCTCTCGGGCTGCGGCAACCGGGCGGGCGCCGGTGTGCCGGGTGTCTGCTGGCCGCCTGGCTGCGGCGTACGGGCAGGTGCCGCAGCTGCGGGCACGCTCAACGTGCTGAGCAGCAGCGTCCCCGCCGCCAGCGCCGCGACCACGCGGCCCGGCGCCTTCCAGGAAAGAGAGTTCCGACGAAATAGGGGTGGTGCCACCGTGAGCTCCTCACTATGCGGCGCAATACTCATGTCACGCTGCTGTGGCGAAGCAGCGTGTGCTCCGTGCGGCGCGCTTGATCATGCAACCTAAAGTGCTCAGACAGGTTGGGGCAACGGATTGGCCGTCATCGGTTGAACAGATGGGGCTAGTTGATCGGACCTTGTGGAGGTACGCGGACAGCTCCGGTGGAGGATGGACCCACAATGGGCTGCCCAAGCACTGCCGCAGATGCAGCCGAACAACGGGGCGGCGACCTACCTCATCAGCATGGCAATCTCCTCTGACGCCTGATGGAGAAGCCACGGTTGGCATGGTCGACAATCTGCCGATGCCCGCCCATTGGACTGCCGCCCAGATCACCAGCCACCTTCACCGGGTGGTCCTGGCCGCACACGGGTTTACCCGATCGGGACAGCGATGCGAGCGTTCCGACGGCGGCCTGTACCGCCGGCTGAGCGTGCACACCCGTACTTCGGGATCGCGGCCACAGCTCCAGCTGGTTGCCTGGGTCGGCATCGCCGGGTTGGAGCGCAGCAGGCCGACGGCGGCCGTCGACGGCTAAACGTCCTGGTCTGTGACCAGCGAGAAGATCCTCGACGATCGGCCGTCACGGGTAGGGATCATGACTTGCCTGGCCACCGATCAAGTCGCCAGCTCGTGCTGCTCGTGTACGCCGACACCGCCTTCGTCCCCGGCCGGCGAACTGAGTCTGCATCGGACCACGGGTCGCGCCCGGCGGCATGGCCCACTACGGTGGGCAGCGCGTAACCGGCTGGGGGGAGGCTTGAAGGTGGCGAGTGGACCGTCCCGTTCGCGCGGGATCCTGGCGGCTATCGGATCCGTCGCAGCAATCGTGAGCGCGGCTGGTGCTGGACTCGCCGGGTGCTCGGCGAAACACGAGTCCGCGCCCTCACCGCAGCCTGTGAGCTGGGCGGTCGGCGCGTGCGTCCGCCAGGTCGACGGGCCCACGGCGATCCCCTCCGGCACCAATGCCGCGTTGCGAGTCGCGTTGCTCGCCCGGCAGACGTTCGAGCCGGTGGCGTGCACCGATCCGCGCGCGCAGTCGAAGATCATCGAGTTGGGCGCGACGTTCGACACGCTCGACCCAGCCAAGCCGCTCGATCCCGGCTGCCCTGACAACGCCGACGCGGCCTACCGGCCGACCGGAGCGCTTCCGCTGCAGAAGCGGCTCGCCTGTGTTCGTAATCTGAAGGCGCCCCATCCAGGCGACCCCGGCGGTGGTGGCGGCACGAACACCATCGCTGGAGACTGCGTGTTCATTGTGGGCATGCTCGACAACGGCTACGAGGAGCTGCCGTGCGACTGGCCTCAGGGCTGGTTCGCCCAAGTGCTCGCGGTGGCACCTACCCCGACGAGCTGCCCCGCCCGCGACACGGTCAGCCGGCTCAGCTACGGCAACGGCAGCTTCCTGTGCCTAGGTCAGGGCCACGGCGGGACCATAGCCAAGCCCGGCGACTGTGTCACGGAGATGGGGTCCGCGCTCGCCCCGATCACGCACACCGCCTGCACAACCAGCACGCGCAAGCTGGTTTCCCTGGTGGACAAGGGAAAGCCCTGCCCGTCCGGCACGAAGGCCAGGTGGTCACCGGGCTACGATCGCAACCTCTGTCTTCGTTAGAGGGCCACTCGACAGAAGGCCACGAGGATCGGCAAATGAGCATCGACGGCCGCTCACCCAAATCTGGGAGATCCGCCGACACGACCCACACGCGGGTCGTCCCCGGGACGGGCATGTCGAGCGGTGGTGTTGTCGTCCCTCATCGCCGGTGACCGAACGCCCTGACATCGACAATAAGGAATGCCCGGTATCTGACGCCGCAACGCAGATCGTGACCGTGTCCGACGCCGCCGGTGTCCTACGGGATCAACTCAGCCACGGAAAGCGCCTCGTCCAGCCGACCAGCGGCCAGGTCATCGTGACGGATCACGAAACTCCCGTCACTGCGGTAGTAGAACTCGTTGTCTACGGGAAAACGGGCGAGCGACACCCACTCACTCGTCAGCCGGTGCGTCTCCTTCTCCACATGGGAATACCAACTCGCGACCGGGATGACGATCTCGCCGGTCTTCTCGCGCCCGGCAAGGGCCTGCTCCGCGATACTCTTCATTACCTCCTCGTCGGCATACCCGCCGATATAGGCGCTGACGTATCCGTTGTGCGGCGGCCAGAGATCGTTGGCCAGAGCACAGAGTTCGTCGAGGTGCGGCAGGTCACGCTCGAGGTCGCGGGCCAGCTGCTGCTGGAAGGCCGACAGGTCGTCCTCGTCCTCGTCGTCCTCGTCGTCCACCCCGAACCAATCGGGGAACTCCGCGCGCAGCGTGGCGCCGACGTGGTATTGGTCGCCGACGATCTCGCGGTCGGTGGTTCCTGCCACTTCGGTATCGGTACCGGCCGCCACATACACGACTCGCCCGTACCTCCGCTCCCCGGTGGCAGCGGATTGCTCATGGTCCAGAAAGAACAGCAGCGAGCCGTCTGCCGGCAGATCGAAGCCGTCGACTCTTGGCAGCGCCGCACAGTCGACCGAGAAGGTGAACGGCAACAAACTGACCCCGTCCGACGGCCAGTCCATGCCGACCGGCAGCCGGGGCAACCCACCGAACTGCCCGGCCGGGACATCGCCGGATCCCCCGCTCAACTGGATCGACAAACGGAGGTGCTGGATAAACCGGCTTACCTCTTCGTCCGGGATGCCCGACGCGAGCGCTGCACGACGAAATTGCCCCTGATGATCCATAGCGCAACATCGTGCCACGAGGGCGAGTCCGGCGATCTGGGTGCCCCACGGCCCGCACGCGGGTTTCGCCAGCACCGCTGCCGCCGTGATCGGGCGCGCACATCTCGGCAGATCCCAGAAAGTGCAGAACGGGACATGTCCATCCCCGTCGTCGTCCTGCCCGACGGGCGTCTAGCCGAACCGCGTGGTCGCGAGTTCCTCGACACTCTCGGCCCGCCGGTCGCGGGCTGACAACAGGCAACCGTCTCCAATGGCCGAACGTACCTGCGCCCTGAGTCCGCTGACCGGGTCGGCGACCTGTCGCAACCCGCTAGTCGACTCATCGGCGGTGGGCGTCGAGCCGCTCCGCTTCGTTCCGGCTGACCGGAAGGGCGCCGGTCGTGGGTCTCATTTCCACGGCACCGACCGGGAGCCGACTGATCTTGATCCCAGCACGGGGCCTCGCTACGACACGAGTGCGAATGCGAGGTAGATCAGCGCGGCGAGTGGGAGGGCCGCAGCGAGTGCGAGCGCCCGGTTGCAGTTCGATCGGCCGACGAGCACGACTGCGAGGATGCCCAGCGCAATGTCGATCATGACGTTCCAACCGTACCCGGACTCGTAGCTCGGATCATCGAGCCGGCCCGCGAACCGGGCCGCCTCCTCGAAGAACACCGCGGCCGGCAGCGCGGTCCCGACGATGTGCCGCCAGCCCTGTTCGCGGGCCAACGTGCCCCCTATGCCGAAGACCACGCCGGCAACCACACCGAAGGCCATCCACAGCAGCGACGTCGGCGACCACGCGACGGACAGTTCATCGGACTGGATCAGGGTCGCGGTGACGTAGTAGGCAGGCACCGCGATGACGAGCAGAACGCTGGCGCCGATCGCTGCGCGGGCCCACCCGGTCCGAAGCCAGTAGCCGTAGAGGAATGCGGCGACAGCCCAGGTCGCGGTGGAGTTGCCGAGCTCGGCGAACGGGTAGGGCACCCACTTGATCCACACGAAGTCGAGGGAGCCGAGCAGTAGCCCGCCGACAACGGCGGCCAAGCCCGCCTTCAGATGATCACGCTGCACGGGCGAAGGATACCGGGTATGCATGAGGGCCCAGCTCGGCTGGACAGTTCAGGAGTCCCATCTCAGGCCCTGAGCCGACCCGGTCATCGGCCGAACTTCTCGATCGCGGCGGGCGTGACCGGGGTGAAGAAGTTGACCATGTTGCCGTCGGGGTCGCGGAACAGCAGCGCACGGTTGCCCCACGGCATCGTCGTGGGCGCGTTCACGAAGTCCTCCACGACGCCCTTCAGGTCCTCGTAGAGCGCATCCACGTCGTCCACTAGGAACTCGATGATCGCGGTGTGGTTGTCGGCCGGACGGGCCGATCCCGGCGCGAACAGCGGGACCGTGCGAGTGCTGCCGATGGCCAACGTGCCGTGCGCGGTGCGCAGCTCGGCGAAGTCCTGGTTGCCCCAGACTGCCGACACGCCCGTCACCTTCTCGTAGAAGCCGACGAGGCGGTTGATGTCACCAGTGATGACGCGGATCGAGACGAAGTCCATGGTGTGCGCTCCTTAGTCCGTGGTTCGTACGTGCGGGTCGACATCACGCTAGAACTGATACTGGACAGAAACGGTCCAGTATTCTCGATAAGCTTCGGACATGGCGCGACCGACAGCCCAGGTGCTGACGCTGCTGGAACTCCTGCAGTCGGGTGGCATTCGGACGATGGCTGAGCTCGCCGACCGCCTCGGGGTCGAACCGCGCACCGTGCGGCGCTACGTGGACCATCTGATCGACCTGGGCGTGCCGGTCGAGTCGTTGCGCGGCCGCTACGGCGGATATCGGCTCGCCGCCGGTTACCGTCTGCCGCCGCTCATGCTGAGCGACGACGAGGCTCTGGCCGTGCTGCTCGGCCTGGTTGCCGGCCGACGCGCCGGGCTGGCAACGGCGACGGGTACGGCGAGCGAGACGGCCGCCGCGAAGATCCGCCGGGTCCTGCCCTCCCGGGTCGCGGATCGGCTGGACGCCGTACTCGAGTCCCTCGCCTTCACGGCCGAGCCCGGCGACGTCCCCGCGCCGCAGGCGGCTGTCCTGCTCGCCATCGCCGACGCGATCCGCCGCCGCAGCCCGCTGTCGATCCAATACACCGCGGACCGCGGCCGGCGCAGCGCCCGCGTCCTGCATCCGTACGGGCTGGTCAATCACTCGGGCCGCTGGTACGTCACCGGTGTGGATCCGGAGATCGGCGAGGATCGGACCTTCCGGCTCGACCGCATCGCTTACGCGCGGACGGTGCCCGGCTCGTTCGAGCCGCCCGCTTCCCTCGATCCCGTGGAGCGTGTTCTCACCTCGATGGCACGGGCGCCGTACCGGCATGAGGTGATCTTGCGCATCCAGGGGACGCTGGAGCAGATCCGCAAGCGGCTACCGGCCAGCGTCGCCGAGATACGGGATGACGAGGACGAGGGCTGGCAGCGGGTGAAGATCCGGGCCGAGAGCCTCGACTGGTTGCCCGGGGTGCTTGCCGGGCTCGACCTGCCGTTCGTCATCGAGCGTCCGGAAGAGCTCCGCGACCGGGTCATCGCCCTCGCCGACCGGCTGTCGGCCTCGGGACGCAAACTGCCGTAGCTGCGTGGACATGAGAGTTGTCCACTCCGCCGTGGAGGTCCACCAGCGCCTCGAACGCGTACTCGGTTGGCCTGCGTCATGCGGTGGGGGTGGGCGCCTCCGTGGCGGCACGGGCAGGGCCGTCTTCGCGGAGCATGGAGAGCAGCCCGGGGAAGCGTTGTTCCACCTCGTCGTACCGTAGCGTCACCAGCCGGCGGATGCCGTCGACGCGCGTGCGGATCAGGCCGGCCTCGCGCAGCACCTTGATGTGGTGCGACAGGGTGGACTTGCCGATGGTGACGCTGGTGTCTTTGAGGACGTCGCTGCCGCAGGTCCAGTCCGCGGCTGCGTCGAGCGCTCGCACGAAGGTGAGCCGTACCGGGTCGGCGAGCGCGCCGAGTACGACGTCGATCGTCATGGTCTCGCTGGCGGGTTCGGTCACCTCGGTCACGAGATCCAGCGTAGCCATCATTTGCCGAAAGTTCGACCAAGGCCGTACGGTACGATGCAGATCGAACCGTACGACACAGATCGAACATTGGACGGTCATGAAGGCGATCATCTACCGTGACAACGGCGGCCCCGACGTTCTCCAGCTCGTCGAGCGTGACCGGCCCACGCCGGGACCTGGCATGGTCCGCGTCCGGGTCGCCGTGTCCGGGGTCAACCCGACGGACTGGCAGGCCCGCTCCGGCATCGCCCACCGCAAGCTCTTCCCCGAGGTCACCCCGCACCTTGACGGTGCCGGCGTGATCGACGCCGTCGGTGAGGGTGTGGACCCGGCCCGGGTCGGGCAGCGCGTGTGGATGTTCATGGCGGCCGCCGGGCGGCCCACCGGCACCGCAGCCGAGTTCACCGTCGTGCCTACCGACCAGGCCGTGCCGCTGCCAGACGAGGTCGGATTCGACGTCGGCGCGTCGCTCGGCGTGCCCGCGCTGACCGCACACCGTGCGCTGACCGTCGCCGAGGACGGGCCCCGCCGCCTGCATCCCGACGCACTCGACGGCAAAGTGGTGCTCGCCGCCGGCGGGGCCGGCGCGGTCGGGCACGCCGTCATCCAGCTCGCCCGATGGGCTGGCGCCACCGTGATCAGCACCGTCAGTCGCCCGGAGAAGGCGAAGCTGGCCACTGCGGCCGGCGCCCACCATGTGATCAACTATCGCGAGGACGACCCGGCCGCTGCCATCCGTGCGATCGCCCCGGACGGCGTCGACATCGTCACCGAGGTGGCGCTCGGCGCGAACATCGCTTTGGACCTGGCCGTGCTGCGTACACGAGGCACGATCGCGACCTACGCCAATGAGGGCGGACAAGCGGTCGAACTGAACGTCGGGCAGAACATGGTGCTGAACACCCGCTTGCATTTCCTAGTGCTCTACACGGCCGGCCCGCAAGCACGCGCCACAGCCGTCGAGGACGTCACCGCCGCGGTCCGCGACGGTGCCCTGCCAGTCGGCGAGCAGCACGGCCTGCCACTGGTCCGCTTCCCGCTACACCGAACCCCGGACGCCCACCGGGCAGTGCAGGCCCGCACGATCGGCAAGGTACTCGTGGACGTCACGCCCTGAAGGCTTGCCGAGTAGAGCGATCGTCGGCGCCTCGGTCGTGGTTAAGCGACATAGCCGTTGAACACGTGGACGCCGTCGAACGCGCCGCTGGAGTTCGCGCGGTTCGTGCTGAAGTACAGCTTGCCATCGCTTATCCCGACGCCTTCGATCTCGAACAGTTTCGAGTACGCCGACGACGTGATGCGGAAGGAGAGGTTGGTAGCTGCGGGCGCGGTCCCCGTCGTTGCCGTCGAGACGTTCCGATAGACGAGTACGACGCTGCGGTTTTCCTTGGTCAGCGGGTAGTAGAGGATCTTTTTGGCGGCGTCGTAGTAGATCCCCTGCGTCAGGAAGGTGCCGAGGTCTGACACCGTGGCGCCGTTGACCAGGGCGCCTTCGACCTGCAGTGTGAACGCCTTTGTCACGTTGATGGTGCCGGTATTGGCGCGCAGCGGAAGGCTGCCGTTGTAGATCGTCTTGCCGGCTTTGAACAAGAACTTGATCGTGGTGCTGGAGACCGACACTCGACTGATCCCAGACGGCGCCCATGCAGCACCGTTGAGATGTACCTGGTAGGTCCCGACGCGATAGTAGGTGGTGCCGTCATAGCGGAGTTTCACTAGCTGCGCCCCAGTCGACTTCATGGTGACGACGAACATGTGATGCTGCCCATCGATGTCCACGATCGTCATGTCGTTCGCGTGCCCGAGCCAGGTGTTGGAAGTTCCGCCATTGGTACCGTTGGTCATCAATACTCGCGCACCAGTCGTCTTGTGGACGCGGTAGATGGCGGAGACATCGTCGTAACCACTGTGATTCTTGATCGAGTAGAGATATGTCGATCCGGCGGCGAAGCCTTGAACACCTGTGCAGCAGCCCGTGTCGGGCGTGCCGGCAATGGTCGTGTAGGTGTTGTAATAGGCGGCCTGAGCTGCTGGTCCGGTCAGTACCAGAAGACCCGCCGCCAGCAGAGTCACCGTCGCCAGGCGTCGAGCAAACCGCATGTGGTCCTCCCCAGGCTTCACTGACCTCGAAGGCCAGTCCGTCGAGGTCGGCGCGCGCAGGCTAATTGAGTACAGGTAGGACGGTCAAGGCATGCACAACTGAGGCCGTCAACCTGGCCCCGACGGACCAGATCCCGCCTCGCACAGGTCCAGCACCGCGTCCTCGCCCAGCACGCCCGCGGCGAACCGCCCACTCCGGCGCGTCCACGCAGGACACGCATTCAAGAGCAACTGGTACGCCGAAGGTTCAGCCTGAGAGGGCGTCTAATTCACGAACTTTGTGAGTGATGCCGGTTTAGGTGTCTCGCCAGGTTGGGGTGTTTTCGCCGGTGGCGCGTTTGGCCAGGTTG
>NZ_JBFBAZ010000150.1:0-18441 GCF_040682475.1 Hamadaea sp. NPDC051192 | reverse complement strand
GCTTTTGCCTTTTGTATCTGTCGTCCCCCCCCCCGCCCCCCCCTCCCCACCGATCTTACCCCTTCAACACCGGGGGGGGGGGGGGGGGCGGGGGGGAGGGGGAGGGGGAGGGTTAGGGGGTGGATTCGGCGCGGGCGATGCGCGCCTTCACTCCCCGGAAGTGCTGGCGCATCGCGTCGGACGCGGCGACCGGGTCCTGGGCGCGCAGCGCGTCGACGATGCGGCGGTGGTTGGCGACGATGTCCTCCATCACCGAGTCGGGTGCGCCGAGGATCGGCTCGACCTGGTGGTAGACCTGCCAGAACAGGTCGATGAGCTGGAGCACCAGTTCGTTGCCGCTGCTCTCGTAGAGCAGGGCGTGGAAGGCCCGGTCGGCTTCCAGGTCGGTCTGCATCGCGGTGACCAGGGCGTCCAATGCGGACAGCCGGGACGCGTTGGTGGAGCCGGCGACCCGGGCGATCAGGCCGGTCTCCAGGATCTCGCGGATCTCGACGAGATCGTGCAGCGCTTTGACCGCGCCCTGGGAGCCGGATCGGATCCGGAACTCCAGCGACGGGCTCAGCACGTCGAGGGAGGCCTTGCCGACGAAGGTGCCGAAGCCGTGCCGGATCTCGACGATCCCGAGCGCCTGAAGGGCCCGGACCGCCTCGCGTACGCTGTTGCGGCTGGCCCCAAGCAGGTCCATGAGCTGCGGTTCGGTCGGCATCGCCTCGCCCGGCACGAGGCCGCGGTCGTGGATCATCGCCACGATCCGGTCCTGAACGGTTTCCCCGCTGCGCCTGGCCATCTGAATCCTCCCGACATCCCACCTTGTCGGTACAGCAATTTACACCGCGTACGCGCTTGACGGCGGGCCGTGGTTTACCTAGTTTCGACACGTGAGGCAGGACATCCCATGTCCTACGACCGCTACTTCGTTGAGGAATCATGAACCGAATCCATTACGGCGGCGACTACAACCCCGAGCAATGGTCGCCAGAGGTCTGGACCGAGGACATGAAGCTGATGACCGAGGCCGGGGTCTCCCTCGTCTCCGTCGGCATCTTCTCCTGGGCCACCGTCGAACCCGCCCCTGGCGCGTACGACTTCGGGTGGTTCGACCAAGTCATGGACAACCTGGCCCAGTACGGGGTCGGGGCGAGCCTGGCCACCATGACGGCTTCGCCGCCGCCGTGGCTGTCGGTCAAGCACCCGGAGATCCTTCCCGAGCGCGCCGACGGCACCCGCCTCTGGCCGGGCTCCCGGCAGCACTACTGCCCGTCCAGCCCGATCTATCGCGAGTACGCCGGCCGCCTGGTCGAGCAGCTCGCCCAGCGATACGGCGACCATCCGGCGCTCAAGATCTGGCACATCGGCAACGAGTACGGCTGCCACACCCGGCAGTGCTTCTGCGACGTCTCGGCCGAGGACTTCCGGCGCTGGCTGCGTGACCGGTACGGCGACATCGACACGCTGAACGAGAACTGGTCGACCACGTTCTGGTCGCAGCGCTACTCCGACTGGGCCGAGATCTTCCCGCCGCGGGCCATGCCGACCTTCGGCAACCCGGCGCACAAGCTGGACTTCGCCCGGTTCAGCGACGACGCGATCCTCCAGTGCTACCTGGTCGAACGCGACATCATCCGGGCGCACACGCCGGACGTGCCGGTCACCACGAACTTCATCGGTCTGGTGCACAAGCCGATCGACTCCTACAAGTGGGCCGCCGAGCAGGACGTCGTCAGTCTCGACAGCTACCCCGACCCCTACGACCGGCGGTCGCACGTCGAGGCCGCGTTCGGCTACGACCTCATCCGCTCGGTCAAGGGCGGGCAGCCGTGGCTGCTCATGGAGCAGGCCCCGAGCGCGGTCAACTGGCGGCCCCGCAACGCGCCCAAGGCCCCCGGCGTCATGCGGCTGTGGAGCTGGCAGGCCATCGCCCAGGGCGCGGACGCGGTGCTCTTCTTCCAGTGGCGCCAAGCCGTCGGCGGCGCCGAGAAGTTCCACTCGGCGATGGTCCCGCACGGTGGGCCGGACACCCGGACTCACCGGGAGGTCCAGGCCCTGGGCCGGGAACTCGCCGCGGCGTCCGAGATCGCGGACTCACGGGTACGCGCAGAGGTCGCGATCCTCCACGACTGGGACAACTGGCGCGCGGTCGAAGGAGACGCCCATCCCGGCGTCGTCGAGCTGCTCCCGGCACACCGGGCGCACTTCGACCCCCTCTTCGACGCGCACGTGACGGTCGACGTCGTGCATCCGGCGACGGATCTTTCGGCGTACAAGCTGGTCGTCGTCCCGAATCTGTATCTTCTGAGTCAGGCGGCGGCCGAGGCGCTGACCCGCTATGTCGCGGCCGGCGGGACCCTCGTGGTCTCGTTCTTCACGGGGATCGTGGACGAGCAGGAGCGCGCCTACCTGGGCGGATATCCCGCGCCGCTGCGTGAGGTGCTGGGTCTGAAGATCGACGAGTTCTGGCCGTTGCCGGTCGGCGGGTCGATCGGCGTGGACGGCGGCACCGGCACGATCTGGTCGGAGTGGATCGAGACCGAGGGCGCCGAGGCCGTAGCCACGTTCACCGAAGGGGAGCTGGCCGGTCGGCCGGCGATCACGCGGCACGAGTACGGCGAGGGCGTCGCCTGGTACCTCGGGACGCGGCCGAACCCGGCGCTGATGCGGACCCTGCTCGACCGGGTACGCGCCGAGGCCGGGGTCGAACCGGTCCTGCCGGGGCTGCCCGACGACGTGCAGGCGATCGTCCGGCACGGTGCGGAGGCCGACTACCTGTTCCTCCTCAACCACTCCGCGTCGGACGTGACCGTGACGCTGCCCGCACCCGCGGTCGACCTGCTCGGCTCCGACGCCTCGGTGACGTCGGTCTCGCTGGCGGCTCACGGCGTCGCGGTGCTCCGGCACTGAGTTCGCTTATCGCGCCGGATCACGGATCGCTTACCCGCGCTGGATCAGGGTTCTGGGTCGAATCTTGCACCATGATTCGACCCGGAACCCTGATCTGGTGAGGAAAGAACCCTGGCCGGGTGAGGAAAGAGGCCAGAAAAGGGCTCGCCCGCGTGGCCACGGGGGAAGCCATGCGGGCGAGCTACGCCGGAGACGTTACACCTATGCCGCGCTCTGCGCCACGCCTGGGAACGCAGATACCGTTTCCAATTCTCGCGTTGTGAGATCAACGGCGAACATCCCACGTTCATCGGGCGTATGGCAGATGACCTGGCCCCGGGGATTCAGACGATCATCGGCCGCAAAGCGTTCGGAAAGCTCGCTTTCAGCCTCTTCCGAGCCGGCGTCCGCGGCGATCAAGAGTGCGGCGATCTCGTCGGCCAGCGCCACTCGCGGATCCTCAGTGGACATCTCGTCCGCGAAGTCGCCACTCATCGCGCCGAACGCGTCCCACAGCAGGATTTCCTCACGCTGCCGGTGGGCCAGTTCGATAAGCACGTAGTCGAAGATGAACCACGGCCCGCCGACCGGCTGATCGGGCCCGATCCCGTAGTTCCACGGGTCGGCCTCGCCCTTCCGGAACGCCGTCCAGACCTCGGCCGCCGTGACGAACGGGGCGCCCGTGGCAGGTCGCGGCATGTCCTGGACGTCGAAGGGCCAGGACGGGCCGGGGTCGAGCTGGCTGTCGACCCAGACCCAGCGGTCGCCGTTCCAGTACTCCACGACGACGTGGTCATGGTGGTAGTTCTCGCGGAAGTAGTTCGCGAACCCGATGCGGCTGCGCGCCGGGATGCCGTGCTGTCGCAGGCCCGCCACGGTGAGCAGGGTGTAGTCGCGGCAGCAGCCGAGCACCCGATCGGTCACCTCGCGCGGCTCGGCGAGGGCGTACGGGTGACGCTCCTGGTCGGTCGCCAGAATCCGCTCGACCCAACGATTGTTGATCTCCAGGAAGTGCTCGTCGGGCAGCTTCTCACCGGAGTGTCGATAGTGGATGACGGTGTTCCGGACGGCGGCGGTGAGCCCCGGGATGTCCGACGGCAGCGCGTCGAGCAGCGCGCCGAAGGGGCCGGGATCGGTGTACGCCGAATGGCGCGCGTACTGCTTCATGGGCGGATCCTCTCGATGGGCTGGGCGACGTACGCGAACGAATCGTCGTCGCCGACCTCGTCCAGGCAGGTGAAGTAGACCTCGCGGGGCGGCCCGAACGGGCTCAGCTCGGTGTCGCGGACGAACCGCGTGACGGCGTCGTAGGCGTGCAGAATCCGGGGATACAGGCATTCGCGCTTCGTGACGGTGGCGTACGCCTGAATCTGGGCGGGCTCGACGCGAATGGTGATGTTCGCCGTCGGCTCGGCCGGTCCGGTGAACGGGATGCACACCTCGACCGGCGCCTCGCTGTCCGGGGACACCGTGCCGTGGTAGATCCACCATTCCTCTCGCCCGAAGCCGAGCTGCTCGGTCTCGATGCCGCTCGCCGTCAGGTGCGCCCGGATCTCGGCGGCGGCCGCGCTCATGGTGTCGACGAGGGCCGCCTGATCGACCTCGCGCCGGATAGCGGCGACCTTCGTCTCCGGAACCGACCGCGTCGCCACCCAGTACTCGGGTCGTTGCGGATCGGTGCTCAACCACTCGGACCGCAGATACTCGACCAGCTCCCGGCGTACGCGGTGCTGCTCCTCCTGGCTGTTCCACCAGCGCAGCACCTGGCGTTCGACGCCGTCGCGGGCGCCCTCGGCGACGCCGTCGAGCACCTCGGCGACGGTCGCCAACGGCATGTCGAGCCGTCGGAGCAGCGAGATCAGCTTCGCCCGGTCGATCTGCTCCGGCGCGTACAGCCGATAGCCGTTGGCCGGATCGACCTCGGCCGGCGGCAACAGGCCGGACAGGTCGTACAGCCGCAGCGCTTTGTGGGAAAGGCCGGTGCGGCGCCCGAACTCGCTGATCGTGAGGGCCGCACGGCGGGTGTCGCGGTGCATGGGCCAAGTCTGCACCCGGCCCTTGGGGCAGGGTGAAGCCCCGAGTTGACCTCAACTTCGGTCGAGGGTCCATGATCGGGCGGTGACGACCCTCGCCGAAGCCCCGACCAGCGTCTACCGCCGCGTCCTGGCCCGCCCCAGTCTGCGCCGGGTGCTGCCCGGCCTGGCGGTGTCCGCCCTCGGCGACGGGATGAGCATGGTGGCGGTCGCGTGGCTCGCCCTTCAGCTCGCGCCGCCCGCTCAGGCGGGCGTCTGGACCGGTCTCGCGGTCGCGGCCTACTCGCTGCCCGCGTCAGTCGGCGCTGTCGTCTTCAGCCGACTTGTACGCCGAATGAACGGAGCGGCGCTGGTGGCGGTGGACGCCGCGGTCCGGGCCGCGGTGCTGGGCACGATCGCGGCGCTGGCGTTGGCCGATGCGTTGAGCGCACTGGGCTTCGTCGGTCTGCTCGCCGTCTCGTCGCTGTTGCACGCGTGGGGCAACGCCGGGGCGTACACGATGGTGGCAGAGGTGCTGCCCGCCGAGGAGCAGATCGCCGGCAACGCCCTGATCTCGACGTTCACCCAGGCCGCGCTCGTCGCCGGACCGGCGCTGGCCGGCTTCCTCACCGCCGCCACCGGGCCGGCCTGGGTCATCCTCGCCGACGCCGGTTCGTTCCTCGTGCTCGCCCTGACGGCGTTGCCGCTAGCCGGCCGATCGACGACGGTGCGCTCGGGTGGTGGCGGCATCGCATGGGGCGAACTGCTGCGGCGGCCGCAGTTGCTCGGACTGGTCGCGGTGACCTGCGTCCTCTACTTCCTCTACGGTCCCGTCGAGGTCGCCTTGCCCGTGTTCGTGGCCCGGGAGCTGGACGCGTCGCCCGGGGTGCTGGGCGCGTACTGGGCGGTTTTCAGCGTGGGCGCGGTCGTCGGCGGCCTGTCGGCCGGGCTCCTCCAGCGATGGTCACTGTGGACGGTCGTGGTCGGCGTCGTCATCGGCTGGGGCTTGGCGCTGCTGCCGATCGGCCTCGCCTCGAGCATCTGGCCAGGCCTCGTCGGGTTCGCCGTGGGCGGGGTGATCTACGGGCCGTTCAACGCCGTCTGCACCGCGTTGTTCCAGCGCACCTCGCCGCCGGAGCTGCTGAGCGGCGTACTGGCGGCGCGGACGGCGTTGACCATTCCGTCGGTCGCCGCCGGGACGCTGCTCGGCGGGCCGATCGTGAGCGAGATCGGGGGCCAGCGGACGCTGCTGCTGTCCGGCGTGCTCACCGTGGTGCTCGGTGTCGCCGTCGCCGTGGTCGTCCGCCGGCCCCCGCGTGGGGATGGGTGAAGCTCAGTACGCCTCGCCGATCGCCTCCTCCGGGGTGTTCTCGGCGGTACGCGCGCCCGCGTTGAGCCGCGCCCAGAAGACGCCCTCGCCGATGCCGTGCGCCATCAGCTTGCCGAAGAGCAGGAAGGCCACTACGCCCACGGCCAGCACCGCCGCGCCGACCCAGAACGGCGACGCCGGCGTGGAGTGCTCGACCAGCAGCCCGGCCACGACCGGAGCCGGGGCGGCCGCGCCCCACCGGACCAGGTTGAACGCCCCGGTGGCGACCCGGCGGTCGGCCGAGCCGAGCCCGAGGGCGAGGTCGGTGAGCAGGGCGTTGGCGACACCCATGCACAGACCGGAGAGCACCAGGATGACCAGCTTCTCCGGGGTGGTCGTCGACACCGCGAAGCCGACCAGGCACAGCAGCAATCCGGTCAGGGCGATGCCGACCGTCTGCACCGCGCCGATCCGGTGGGCGAGCCGGTGCCCGATGCCGAGGATGCCCAGGGCGAGGCCGAGACCCCAGCCGGTGAAGGCCAGCCCCAGCGGGACGACGTCGAGGTGCAGCGCCAGTGGGGCGTACCCGAGCACGATGAAGAACGCGAAGTTGTAGGTGCCGGTGATCGCGCACAGCGCGATGAACGCCTTGCGCTTGAAGGTGCGGCCGATCTCGACCAGCTTCACCGGGGGTTGCGGGGCTGGTTCGCGGAGCCGGGTGGCGGCCACCCCGAGCGCGATCAGCATGAAGACGCCGCAGGCGAAGAACGGCAGTCGCCAGGAGACCTCGCCGAGCAGGCCGCCGATCAGCGGGCCGGTGGCGAAGCCGAGGCCGAGCGCGGTCTCGAAGAGCCCGACGACCCATTCGCGGGACTTGGCGAGGGCGATCATGATGACCATCGCGGTCGCGAAGAACATCGCGTTGCCCAGTCCCCAAACCCCGCGCAGGGTGGCGAGCTGACCGATGTTCTGGCTGAACGCGGCCAGGATCGCGGCGACGCCCACGGTGGTGACCCCGGTGATGAGGATCTTCTTGAAGCCGAACCTCCCGGTCGCCAGCACGGCCGGGATCATGCCCAGCCCCATGACCGCGATGTACGCCGTGAACAGCAGTTCGACCTGCCAGGGCGACACTCCGATGGCCTCGCCGATGGCGGGCAGGATCGGGTCGACCACGGCGATCCCGGCGATCGCCAGGTACGCCGCGATGGCGGTGGCGTAGATCGCGCCACGATTGGGTTCGTTGCCGCGAGACATCGGCGGGCCTCCGAAGAATCTGTCGAAAAATATCTGTATCGTACAGCTAACTAACCTGTATCATACAGCTATGTCGGACCAGGGGGAACTCGAGACGATCGAGATGGAAGTGGCGTTGCTCATGCGACGCGCCGAGGCGACCCGGCGAGCGGGCGAACAAGCCCCGCACCGGGCGCTCGATCGGGCGGCGTACCTGTTGTTGCGGCGGCTGGCCGAACACGGGCCGGCCCAGATCAACGCCCTCGCCGAAGCGCTCGGGCTGGACGGCTCGACGGTGACGCGGCAGGTCAGCGCGCTGGAGCGGGACGGGCTCGTGGAACGGAGCAAGGGACCGCAGGACGGCCGGGTGATCCTGGTGAGCCCCACCCCGGCCGGGCTGGCCCGGGTCGAATCAGTACGCCAAGCCCGGGTCGCGCTCTACGAACAGATCCTCGCGAACTGGGACGACGCCGACCGGACGGCGCTCAGCCGGCTGCTGGCCCGGCTCAATCACGACATGGACGCGGTGATCCGCGCCCGGACCTGATCACCTTCAGCGTCATGGCCCCGGGGCGGCTTTCATGCGTTATCGGGCGGGGGCTTTCGTGCGTTATCGGGCGGGGGCTTTCGTGCGTTATCGGGCGGGGGCTTTCGTGCGTTATCGGGCGGGGCTTTCGCGCGTTATCGGGCGCGGGGGCGGTCGTAGCCGTCGGGGACGGACAACGGCCACGTCCAGTCCGGGTCGGGCCGGTAGTCCGTCCACGTCCCGTCGAACGGGAACTCGGCCGCCTCGATGACCTTCGTCAGGCGTACGCCCTCGGCTCGGACGGCGTCGGGATCGGGCACCCAGTAGTGCTCGGGGAAGGCGAGGCGCTCCTCGAACTCGTCCTCGTCCTTCCACGCCCAGGTGCGATCGGGCCACACCCAGATGTCGAGATCCTGGTCGGTGGTGTCGACGCCGGCGAGCCCGCCGTCGGACCACAGGACCGAGGGCTCCTCGAGGTTGCCGTACCAGCCGCCGAAGTTGTGGCGCCCGTCCCAGAAGAACCAGACCGAATGGGCCGAGGCGGCCCCCGGGGTCTGCGGCGGGATGAACATCAGCATGTCCGGCCCGTAGCGGACCATCTGCCGCAGCTCTTCGCGCCGGGTGATCCACTCCGCGTAGGGCATGTCCCGGATTCCCTCGCCGGCCTCGGAGAGGCTGATCAGGATGGGCGTGCCGTGGGCGATCCAGAGCAGCAGGCCGCGCTCGTCGTGCTGGACGACCCGGGCCAGTTTGAGGAACACCAGGCGCTCGCCGACGAAGCCGCGGTGGAGGAGGAGCTGACCCGGCGCGAACACTCGTCCAGCCTAGTCGATCTCGCCGGATGCGAGCTGCCGCGCCTGGTGTCCGTTTTCCCAGGTCAGAAGCCATTGCGGACTGAGACACATTTAGTAGTTGCCCCTGTACAACGCGTAATCGAATCGCCAGACTTGTCGGATGGATTCGCGGGAGACCATGACGCACCAGGGCGGATGGCGCTGGCTGAGCCGGGTGGCTCGCCGGGAACTGCCGGCCGTCCTGCAGATCCTCGCCGCCGGTGGGCTGGCGATCGTCGTCGCGCTGCTACTGGGCTTCGACAAACCGGTAGGTGCGCCGCTCTTCGCGATCACGACGCTGGAATTCGTCTGCGCCCGCCATCGGCGCTCCGTCGCCGTCTTCTTCTTCGGCATGGGCTTCGGCCTCGCCATCGCGGCCGTCGCGGCGGGATACCGATCGTTCGACCGGGTCGTGCTCGACTTCGTCGTGGGCGTCGCGGTCGCGATGGTCGTCGCGTTCCTCACCACGCCCCGCAACGCGACGCGGCAGGTGAACGCGCAGTTGGAGCCGCTGCTCAACACCCTGACCGTGAACGTGCGGACGATCGCGGGCGCGCTGCGTACGCGGGACGCCGAATCGGCTCGGGGCGCCGTCTACGCCTTGGTCGACACGGAGAACGACCTACGCCGGTTGAACGAGGTGCTCCTGGCGACCCGGCGCTCGTCGGCGATCACGCTCTGGACGACCGGGCAGGACCTCGACGCGTACGCGGAGACCGCCCGCGAGATCGGGTACGCCGTCCGCAACATCCGGGTGATGGCCCGGCACGCCTGGTGGGGCGTCCTGCACGGTGGCGAGCCGGTGCCGGTCGCGTTGCCGCCGATGCTGGAGTCCCTCGCCGACGGAGTCGGTCTGCTGCGCGACGAACTTCGCCGGGACGGCCCGCTCCGGGTGGCGCAGCCGCAGCTCGTCTCGGCCGCGCGCTGGATCGACGTGATGCGCGGCGAGCATCTCGGCCTGGCCAGCGCCGCAGTGGCCGCCGACGCCGACGCGGCGGTGCTGAACCTGCTCATCGCGACCGGCATCCCGCTGGCGAAGGCGGACGCCCTGCTCAACCACAGCCGGGACGAGGCCGCCGCGGCCGACCTCCGCTTAGAGCCCGTCCTCGCTGCCTGACCACCCGCCACCCACCCACCCGCCACCCACCCACGCGCGCTCACCCGCCGCCGCCCCAGGCGCGTTGATCATGGAGTTTCCGGGTGTGACACGCCGTCGATACCGCAGTTAACTCCATGATCAACGGAACGGGGTGGGGGGTGGGGTGGGGTGGGGGGGCAGGGGGGTGGGTTAGGCGAGGCCGTGGCGGACGGCGTACAGGGCCGCTTGGGTTCGGTCGTCGACCTCCAGCTTCATGAGGATCGCCGACACGTGCGTCTTCACCGTCTTCTCGGCCAGGTGCAGCTCGCGGGCGATCTCCCGGTTCGACCGGCCGAGCGCCAGCTGCTGGAGGACCTCCCGTTCGCGGGCGGTCAGTTGATCCAGCCGGTCGCCGGAGACCCCGGTGCTCAGCGCGGCGGCGATGGCCGGCGGCAGCACGACGTGTCCAGCGTGGACGGTGCGGATGGCGTTCGCGAGCGCGGCCGGGTCGACATCCTTGGCGACGCAGCCCGCCGCGCCCGCCCGGATCGCCGGCAGGACCGAGGGCGCGTCGGTGAAACTGGTGACTACGAGCACCTTCGCCGCGCTGCCCGCGTCGCGGAGGCGTTTGATGGCCTCGACACCGTCCACGCCCGGCATCTTGAGATCGAGCAGGATGACGTCCGGCTGCGTCGCCAAGGCCTGCGTGACGGCCTCCGCGCCATCGCCCGCCTCACCGACGACGGTTATGTCGTCATGAGTCTCCAGAAAGACTCGCAGCCCACGGCGTACCACTGCGTGATCGTCGGTGAGCAGGACGCGGATCTCAGCCACGGGGGACCTCCAGGGTGACCGTCGTGCCGCCGCCGGGCCGTGAGGCGACCGAGAGCGCGCCGCCCACGCGGCGCGCGCGCTCGCGCATGGACGACAGGCCGAGCCGGGCGTTCGCGGCGGCCGGGACGCTCGTGTCGAAGCCGGTGCCGTCGTCGGTGATGGTGCAGACCACGCCGCGCCCGCCGTCGGCGAGGCGCACCTGGACCACCGAGGCGGACGCGTGCCGCAACGCGTTGTGCAGCGCCTCCTCGGCGACGCGTAGCACGACCTCCTCCACGGCCGGGGTGAGCTTTCCGGTCAGCTCCGCGACGAACTCGACCCGCGCCTCGTGCACCCGATCCAGAAGAGCCGCCCGCCGCCGCAGCGTCTCGACCAGACCCGTGTCGGCCAACTCGCGGGGCCGCAACTCGGCCACGATCTGGCCCAGCTCCTCGGTCGCCTGCGCCGCCAGCCGCCGGATCTCCTGCAACTCGGTCTCGGCGCGGGCCGGGTCCTTGCGCACGTACGCCGCCGCGGCCTCGGTCGTCAGACGCAGACTGAACAGCTTCTGCGCCACGGCGTCGTGGAGTTCCCGGGCGACCCGCTGGCGCTCCTCCAGCAGGGTCAGCTCCCGGCCCTGCTCGTACAGCCGGGCGTTGGTCAGCGCGATCGCGGCGTGGGCGGCCAGCACCGCGAGCAGACTCTCGTCCTCGGCGGTGAACTCGCCGCTCCGCCGGTTGGCCAGGAACACCGCGCCCAGGATCTCCTCGCCGTCGGTGATCGGCACCCCGAGGAAGTCCTTGAGCACCGGATGCGCCGCCGGCCACCAGCCGAACCGGGGATCCGAGCGCACGTCGGGCAGCCGTTGCGGCCGCATGTCGTGCAACATCGCCGCGAGCAGGCCGTGCTGGCGGGGGAGCGGGCCGATGGCGGCCCATTGCTCGTCGGACACCCCGTCGACCACGAACTCGGCGAAACCGCCCTGATCGTCCGGTACGCCCAACGCCGCGTACTCGCAGTCGAGGAGCGAACGCGCCGCCTTCACGATCGTCTGCAGCACCTCGCGTACGGACCGGTGCCGGCTGACCGCCAGCACCGCGGTGCTCAGCTCGTCCAGGGTGCTGCGTTCGTCCACGTCCTCAACATAGCCGGGACCGGCGGAGTCGGGTCCTAGGTCCAAGGACCTAGGACGGCGGCGGCTCGGGACCGATTCGCGGACGCCCAGCAGTCCATAGCGTCGAGACATGCCTACCGCGATCATCACCGGAGCCAGCCGCGGACTCGGTCTGGCCCTCACCCGTACGCTGTCGGCCGCCGGCTGGAGCGTCATCGCCGACGCCCGCCACGAAGCCGATCTGATCGGCGCCACGAGCGCGCTGCCGAACGTGGTCGCCGTCGCCGGCGACGTCACCGACGCCGAGCACCGGAGCGCCCTGATCGCTCAGGCCGAGCGACTGGGCGGGCTCGATCTCCTCGTCAACAACGCCGGAGCGCTCGGGCCGAGCCCGCTGCCGCCGGTGGGAGCCGTTGCCGGACAGGCGTTGCGGGACCTGTTCGAGGTGAACGTCGTCGCGCCGGTGGCGCTGACCCAGGCCGCTCTGCCGCTGCTGCGTACGGGGCGGGGCGTGGTGCTCAACGTGACCTCGGACGCCGCCGTCGAGGCGTACGAGGGATGGGGCGCCTACGGCGCTTCGAAGGCCGCCCTGGAACACCTCGGCAAGGTCCTCGGCGCCGAGGAGCCGGCCGTCACCGTGTGGCAGGTCGACCCGGGCGATCTGCGTACGCGGATGCACCAGGACGCCTTCCCCGGCGAGGACATCTCCGACCGGCCGCTGCCGGAGTCGGTCGCGCCCGGCCTGCTCGGGCTGCTGGCCCAGCGTCCGTCGTCGGGCCGCCACAAGCTGGCCGACTGGATCCCGGCCGGGGTGAACGCATGAGCGCGTTGTGGGTTCCGTTCGAGGTCGCCGACTTCGAGCGCAGCGCGGACCACTACGGCCGGCTGCTGGCCCTGCCCGTCATCGACCACTGGAAGCGACCGGGGGAGCAGGGCGCGGTCTACGACGCGGGTGGCGGCCGGGTGGAGATAGTCCAGACCACGCGCCCGACCCGGCCGCCGGGCGTGGCCCTCGAACTGCCGGATCGGCCCAGCGTCGACGCCGTGCACCTGGCGGCCGGACCGGCGGCCGAGACGACCCCGGCGACCTTCCCCCGCGGGCACTACGGGTTCGTGCTCGCCGACCCCGACGGCAACCGCGTACTCGTTTGGACGGAAGCATGACGGCGACACTGGAGTTCACCCTCGCCCCCGAATTGGAGGCGCACGAGCCACCCGAGGCCCGAGGCCTGGCGCGCGACGAGGTACGCCTGCTGGTCGGCTCGGCCGACGGCGTCAGCCACCATCGGTTCGCCGATCTGCCGTCGCTGTTGCGGGCCGGGGACGTGCTGGTGGTCAACACCTCGGCCACGATGGCCTCAGCAGTGGACACTGTGGACAAGGAATTCGTCGTGCACTTCTCCACCCGCCAGCCCGACGGGCGCTGGGTCGTGGAAGTGCGGCGTCCGGTCGGCGGCTCGACGCAGCCGTTCTTCGACGCGTACTCCGGGCAGCGGCTCACGCTCTCCGGCGGCGTGGTCGTCAGGCTGGCCGAGGCTTATTCGGATCGGCTGTGGATCGCCGAGGTCTCGGTCGACTCGGTGCCGCGCTATCTGCGCGCCCATGGCCGTCCGATTCGCTACTCCTATGTAGAACGCGACTGGCCCCTGTGGGCGTACCGCAGTGTCTTCGCGATCAGCACCCCGGACGATCGTGAGGGCAGCGCGGAGATGCCGAGCGCGAGCCGGCCGTTCACCGAGGCGCTGGTGACGCGGTTGGCCAGCCGCGGCGTCGTCATCGCGCCGATCACCCTGCACACCGGCGTCGCCTCGGCCGAGGCGCACGAACGGCCCTACCCCGAGCGGTTCGAGGTGCCCGAGACCACCGCACGCCTGGTCACCCAGGCTCGCGCCGCCGGTGGGCGGGTCATCGCCGTGGGCACGACCGCGGTCCGCGCGCTGGAGACCGCCGCCCGAGCCGACGGGTCGGTCCAGGCCGCGGCGGGGTGGACCGACGTCGTGGTCACGCCGGAGCGAGGCGTACGCGTCATCGACGGCCTGCTCACGGGGTTCCACGAGCCGAAGGCGTCGCACCTGCTGATGCTGTCCGCCATAGCCGGCGAGGATCTGCTGTCCACCTGCTATCGCGAGGCCGTCGAGCACGGGTATCTCTGGCACGAGTTCGGCGACCTGAATCTCCTCATCCCCTGAGCCTTGTCCCTTGACCTTTGATCTACGAGAAGGACGCCGCGGGCTGCGGCGTCCTTCTCATCCGTGCAACCGGTTCCGTGCAACCGGCTCGGTGCTACATGTTCATGGCGTCCTTGGCCTTCTTGCCCATGTCCGACGCCTTGTCCTTGGCCTTCTGGCCCATGTTCTTGGCCTTGCCCGACATCTCCTCCGACTGGCCTTCGTCCTGCATTCGCTCGTCGTCGGTCATGTCGCCCATTTGTTCCTTGGCCTTGCCCTTCCACTCCTGGGCTTCATTGCGGATGTTGTCGTCCATACCCATGGCTCTGAGACCTCCTCGGGCTCGGTTATCTCCGGCGGTACCCCGGTCGCGGCCCGCTAACCACCGTTATGGCTCGGATAAATCGGACATAGCGGCACTGCTGGGGACGCCGTGGCGGAATGTCGGAGTGCGGTGGCACGATCTCGGCATGAGCGTCCGAGACGACTACCTCGCCAGTGCTGCCGTGGCGGCGGCGTTCCTCGCCGAACCCGCCGTGGCGGCCCGCTGGGCCGAGCCGAGCGCGTTGGCCAAGCTGAGCGTCGGCGGGCTGGCCGGCCACCTCTCCCGGCAGATCGTGGTGATCCCGGGAGTCCTGGCGGCGCCACCGTCGGCCGCTGCGCCGATCGACCTCGTCGAGCACTACACCCAGGTCAAATGGCGTGGGGCGGATCTGGACGAGGAGACCAACGCGGGGATCCGCGAAACGGGAGAGACCGCGGCCGAGCCCGGATCCGCCGCGATCAACGACGACGTCGCCGCGGCCCTCGCCGAGCTGCCCGGAGTCGTGCTCGGGCGCTCCGACGGCGGCGTGCTCGTGCCCTGGACGGGCTGGACGCTCACCGTCGACGGCTTCCTCACGACGCGGCTGCTGGAGCTGATCGTGCACACCGACGATCTGGCCGTCAGCGTCGGCGCGCCGACGCCGGAGTTCCCGCCGTCGGCGGTGCAGACCGTGGTCGACCTGTTGTCCCGGTTGGCCGTGCAGCGGCACGGGGCGGTGAACGTCCTCCGGGCGCTCAGCCGGGCCGAGCGAGCACCGGCGACGGTCGCGGCGATCTGACGCTCGTCTCCCGCTTTCGCCCGGGCGTGGACGTGCTTCGCGTGGGTGCGCCTTCGCCCGCGCGTGCTTCGCGTGGGTGCGCCTTCGGGTGCGTCGGCGTGCTTCGCGTGGGTGCGCCTTCGGGTGGGTGCCCGGGGGCGTCGCTGTTGGTTGGCGCTGCCGGGTCAGAGGCCGAGGAGGGCGGCGAGCTGGGCGACGCCAGGCAGTCGCCGCGCGCCCTTCGGGTCAGCCTCCACTGTGGTCACATCGGCGACCACGACGGTGACGTTGTCCGGCGCGCCCGCCTGAAGCGCCAGCTTCACCAGCTGCTCGGCGGCCTGCTTGACCTCTGGGTGCGTCTGCAGCGCGTGGGCGATGCTGTGGTCGGTGACGATGTCGGAGAGCCCGTCGCTGCACAGCAGGAACCGGTCGCCCGGGCGGATCGAGACGGTGGAACACGCGGTGGTGAAGTCGAGCCCCTGCACGGACTGGGTGATGAGGGACTTCTGCGGGTGGTGGCGGGCGTCGTCCTCGGAGAGGACCCCGCGGTCGATCAGGGACTGCACGTAGGTGTCGTCCTTGGTCAGCCGGCGCAGCTCGCCCTCCCGCAGCAGGTACGCCCGGGAGTCGCCGACGTGCGCCACCAACACCTCGGCCGCGTCGTCGGCGTCGGCGGAGAGCAGCACGGCCGTCATCGTGGTGCCCATGCCCTCCTTCAACGGGTCGTCGAGGGTGGCCTGGTAGATCCCCCGGTTCGCGGTCATGAGGTGGTCGAGGAGCACCCGCGCCGGTTCGTCGCCGAGGTCGGCGGTCTCCAGGGCGGCCAGCTCGCGGATCACGATCGCGCTCGCGTCCTCGCCCGCGGGAGCCCCGCCGACCCCGTCGGCGATCACGAGCAACCGGGACCCGGCGTACGCCGAATCCTCGTTGTTCGCCCGGATCAGCCCGAGGTCGGTGAGCAGAACGGAGCGGAGGGCGAGACTCATCCCTCAAGGGTGCAGGCAAGGATGGTCAGATGTCTCTAGGCATTAGTACGTAATTTCTCGCAGACCCCTCTCGGCCGTGAGAGAAATGTGGGGCAACCGTATCCTTTGGGCCGTGAACCCGGTGCCGATGGTTGGGCGCGCCGACGAACTGCGGGAGCTCGTCGGCCAATGGGAACGGGTCGTATCGCCGGATTTGTCGAGTACCGGGGTGGTCGTCCTGACCGGCCAGCCGGGTGTCGGCAAGAGCCGTCTGGTCGCGACGGCCGTCGAGGCGTTCGCCCCTCGCCCGGCGACGGTGCTGACCGGCACCGCCCGGCTGCACTCGCCGGCCCCGTACGACTGGCTCGCCGCCGTGCTGAGCGGACGGGACACGCGTACGCTGCCCGTCCCGGCCGACGGACTGGGCTGGCTCGCCCAAGACCCCCAGGCCCCGACCGAGCGCTACGCGCCGGATGCGCTCCTGCGCCTCGCCGTACGCACCGTGCGCGCACTGGTCGGTGAAGGGCCGGCCGTCCTGGTCGTCGAAGATCTGCACGCCCTCGACCCGGCCAGCCTGAGCCTCATCGCCGAACTCGCGGCGGCCCCGAGACTCCCGGCGCTCCTCATCGTGACGAGCCAACCGGCCGAAGCGGCCCTCGCACGGCACCTGGTCGCGCGTACGCTCGCCCGCCTGTCGGGCGCACCGAACGCCGTCCGGCAGCACCTCGGGCCGCTCGACCCGGAACGCGTGACCGAGATCCTCGCGGCGGCCCACCCCGGACTGCCGGACGCCGAACGAGTCGGGCTCGCCGTGTGGCGGCGTACCGGGGGGAATCCGTATCTGCTCAGCGAACTGCTGGCGACCACGGCCGGGCGTGGCCTGGCGGCGCTGGAAGACGAACCCGTCGGGCCGGAGGCCGAACAGGTCGAACTGACCGCGCGGGAACTCCAAGTGCTGGAATGCCTCGCCGCCGGGATGTCCAACAAGCAGGTCGCGAAGTCGCTCGACATCTCGATCCGGACGGTTGCCGTGCACGTGTCCAACCTGCTGCGGAAGACCGGGTCGTCGTCGCGTACCGAGGCGGCGCTGTGGGCCGTCAAACGCCCCTGACCCTTACCTCTCGCCGCCGCCGCTCGCCGCCGCTCGCCGCCGCTCGCCGCTCCCGCGTTGGGCGGTGGATCAGGGATCTGTGTCGAATCTTGGCCCAAGATTCGACTTGGAACCCTGATCCAGCGCCGAACCAGGCACTTGCCGCGGACCGAACTGGCGCTCGCCGCCGAACCAGTGGTGGATCAGCCGGCGCGGCCGCGCGGCTTGAGCTGACCGGGCGGCAGCGCGGGAGCGAGCAGCCGGTCCCCGTCGTAGCCGTGCACTTCGCCGAAGCCGCCCGTCCCCGCGTTCCACGCTTCGCGGGCCTGCGCGACCTCATCCCCGGTACGCGTCACGAAGTTCCACCACATCACGATCTCCTCCGCGAACGGTTCCCCGCCGAGGAGCAGCACGGCAGTGTCCACATCAGACTCCAGTTGGACGTCCGATCGGTGGGAACCCAGATACAGCAGCGATCCCGGCTCCAGCAGTACGCCGTCCACCCGGGCACCGCCGGACATCGTGAGCGCGGCGTACTCGAAGTCAGGCTCCAGCGGGAAGCGCGCGTCGGCACCGGCCGCCAGGCTCAGGTCGGCCCCGACGAGCGGGGAGTACGTCGTCCCAGGGGACGCCGCGCCGTCGATCTCGCCGAGCATCACGGTCGCCGTCACGCCGCCGCCGGTGACCACCGGAAGCGCGGGATGGTGTTCGAAGGCCGGCTCGACATGCCGGTACTCGTCGGGCAGCGCCACCCAGAGCTGCGCGCCGTGCAGCAGCGGAAGATGTTCGCGGGGCGATTCCTCGGAGTGGGCGATGGCCCGGCCGGAGGTCATCACGCCCAGCTGACCCGGGCGCAGCGTCTGGAGGCTGCCGAGGCTGTCGCGGTGCAGCACCTCGCCCTCGTGCAGCCAGCTCACCGTCTGCAGGCCCATGTGCGGATGCGGTGGCACCTGCATCCCCGGCTCGGCGGCGATGTCGTCCGGCCCGTAGTGATCGATGAAGCACCACGCGCCGATCATGCGCCGGCCGAGGGTCGGCAGCAGGCGGCGTACCTGGGTGCTCTCGCCGAGCTGCACGACGCGGCCCGGGATCAGGTCGCGTACCGGCTCGGCGGCGACGCCGGCCCGGCCGCCGCAGGTGGACATCGCCGGGGCGCGGTCGAGGTTGCTCATGCGCTCAACCTACCCGCGCCCCGGCGCCCCCCGGACCCGAAGCGACCCTCATCCGCTCCCGCGTCCCACCCCGCCCCAAGGGCGTTGATCATGGGGTTTACCCCCTCGACACGCCGCCGAGACCACAGTTAACTCCATGATCAACGGGGAGAGACGGGGGTGGGGC